>NZ_JBFALK010000037.1:0-40979 GCF_040656155.1 Microtetraspora glauca | reverse complement strand
AGCAACGGCCCCAGCCGCGCCCACTCCTCATCGGTCAGATCGTGACGTTTCAGGCGTTCCTCATCCACACTGATGATCTACACCAAACCGGCACCAAAGATCACGGGACACGCCCTAGGGCTGGGGTGTCCACTTCTGTGATCTCACTCGGGCGGTGAAGGCCTCGATGGCGTCGACGACCGCCTCGAAGCGGACCGAGTGGTACAGGTCGAAGGCGTGATTGCCGCCACGCAGCTCGGCGTAGACGACGGGGGCGGCCGAGGTCGCGCGTAGCCGGTCGGCGAATTCCCTGGCCTCGGCCACGGGCACCAGCGGGTCCAGATCGCCATGGGCCACGAGGAACGGCGGCGCGTCCGGTGCGATGTGGGCCAGCGGCGAGGACTCGGGGCCCTGGCCGAAGTAGGTGCCGTACCAGCCGTTCAGGTAGATGGCCCCGGTCACGGAGGTGTCCGCGTCCTCGAAGCCAGGCTGGAAGGCGGGGTCGTTCTGGGTGAGCGCGGCCAGCGCCGCCATGTGCCCGCCCGCCGAGCTGCCCGCGACGAACAGCGTCGAGGGGTCGGCGCCGTGCTCGTGGGCGTGCTCGCGTACCCAGGCGATGATTTTCTTGAGGTCGATCAGGTGGTCGGGGTGCTGGGCCTGGGGCCGGAGCCGGTAGTTGGCGCTGATGCACACCCAGCCCTGGCCGGCGAGGTGGTAGAGCAGGGGAAGCGACTGGCTGTTCTTGTGGCCGCCGGAGTAGGTGCCGCCGTGCAGGTGGATCATGACGGGCGCGCCCTGCGGGCGCGAGCGGTGGTGGTAGAGGTCGAGCAGGTTGCGGCGGCCGGCGTCGCCGTAGGAGAGGTTGGCCACGCGCCGGACGTCCATGCGGCGCTTGACGATGGGCAGGAACAGGATGCGGGCCCACGGCGGACGGCGGCGCAGCCCTTCGGCGAGGTCGGTGTCGATGGCGGCGCGCCACCCCGCGCCCAGGCCCGCGTCCATCGCGCGCTCGATCCTGGCCCGCTCGCCCAGGCCGCGGGAGGCGATGACCGCGAGCCCGATCGTGGTCACGGCGGCCAGGGCGACGATCGCCCAGCCGCCCGCCGAGTGGATGTCACCCTCGGCGAACGCCAGCGCCGTCGGGGCCAGCAGCAGCCAGAAGAAGGCCGCGAACGGCAGTTCGTTGGCGGCCAGCCCGAAGAAGTAGCTCACCCGGCCGAGCGGGCTCCACCCCGGCACCGGCCGCAGCGCGAACAGCGTCCCGATCGCGACGAGCGCCACAGGGATCAGATAACCGACAGGCACCGAATCTCCAAAGTCGGCAGTTTTTCCTGCACTGCCTTCGAACACGCCCACATTTGGGACGTTCTGCGCGCCCCAGCCTCCCCGACCCACCCGCGTCACATCAACGACTGATCCGATAACGTCTTTTAACTCTGAGGTGAAGAATTCGGAGGCCTGCCCATGGAGATGCGAGAGATCGAGATCTTTCTGACGGTGGCCGAAGAGCTGCACTTCAGCCGTACGGCCGAGCGGCTGGGCATCAGCCCGGCCCGCGTCAGCCAAACGATCAAAAAGCAGGAGCGGCGCATCGGCGCGCCCCTGTTCGACCGCACCACCCGAGCCGTCCGCCTCTCCCCGCTCGGTGAGCAGCTGTACCAAGCGCTCAAGGGTGGCTACCGGCAGATCATGCAAGGGATCGCGACTGCTCAGGCCACCGCCAACGGCACCGCGGGAACACTGACCCTCGGCACCCTCGGCCCGCAGTCCACGCAGATCAAGAACGTTCTCGACCTGTTCCTGGCCCGCCACCCAAACGCCCGCCTCCAGCACCGCGAGATCCAGCCGGCCTCCCCTCTGGACCTGCTTAAGTCGGGCGAGCTGGACGTGGCGCACCTGTGGCTACCGATCCGCGAGCCCGAACTGACCATCAGACCGACCCCGTACACCTCCGACGTGCTGCTGATGGTCTCTGCCGACCACCCCTACGCGGAACGGGACACCATCTGCCTGGAGGACCTCGGCGACTGCACCGTGGTCGAAGGCCAGTCGATCCCCTCCTACATGGAGGAGATCTTCAACCCCCACCACACCCCTTCCGGTCGCCCCATCCGCCGCGGCCACAAAGTCACCACCTGGCATGAGACACTCAGCGCCGTCTCCTCAGGCCAGGCCACCGCCGGAGTCACCGCCGAGGCCGCAGCCTTCTACCCCTGGCCCAGCCTCGCCTTCGTCCCCATCCACGACGCCCCCCTGTGCCAGTGGGCCTTCGTCTGGCGTACATCGAGCGAGACCCCACTCATCCGCGCATTCGCCCAAGCAGCCGCCGACGCCCAGCAACCGACGGGGTAGCATCCCCCAGGTAGCCGATCCGTTGGCTTCGGCCCGGGCGCCTGCGGATGTCGGGATTCGATGGTTTCCCTACACACCCGACCTGGGCCCACAGACCCTCCGGAAAACCGGACATCGAGCGACGAACGATCCCGTTGAGTAGCCGGTTCGGCATGTGACCTCTTTCCGGTGTCCTGCAGTACCGCGTCGACCAACTCGAACGGTGGGTGCTGGGTCAGCTCTCCCAGATGGCCGGGTGCGAAGACTCCGCCGGCGACCGTGAGGGTGCGGGTGAGGGTGATCGTGGCAGATCCGGCGTGCGGCAGCCCCCTAGGGAATCCCGGGATCCACCGTGCGGAATCGACGAGTCGATGCGGCCGGCCGTGGGCGTTTGCCGGTTCATTCTAACGATGTTAGATTCTGCCTAACGATGTTAGAAAGGAAGGTCATGAGCCCGGCCGCACGCCTTGACGCCGATTCGATCCTTGGTGCCGTGTTCGACATCCTCGACGGGGAAGGCATCGCCGCGCTCTCGATGCGCACATTGGCCGCACGCCTCGACGTCAAGGCCGCGTCGCTCTACTACCACGTACCGAACAAGGCCGCGCTGCTCCAAATGGTCGCGGATCGGATCGCCACGCAGATCATGGCGACAATCACCCCCGGCCGGGCCTGGCGTGAGCTGCTGGACGGCATCGCACACGACCTGCGGGACATCTTGCGGGCCCACCCCGGCGCCGCCGCGGTCACGGCCGTACAGAACGCGTCACCCCACGTGTTCGAGGAGGCCGTCCCCCTTCTGCTGTTCTCGATGCAGTCGGGCCTGCGCCTCACCGATGACGTGGCGCTTCACCTGGTGCAGTCGCTGTACGTCCTCGTCACCGGCCTCGCTCTCGCCGAGTTCGGCAACGCCCCGGAACCGCCGTACGCTCCGGCCGCCTACTACGACGCCTGGTTCGACATCGCCGTCTCGACCTTCCTCGACGGGGTCCAGGCGCGGTACGGCACCGGCGACCACGACTGAGATCCACAGAGAACCCGAGGAACCGAAAGCATGCTCCCCGTCGCGCTCTTCCTGCTGATCCTCGCCGACGCCTACTTTCTCTTCACCACACTCGTGGACGTCTTCCCGCTCAACAACGTGCGGGAGGCGACGAGGTTGGAGAGACGCACGGAGGTGGCCATCAACGGGCCGGTCCTGCTCGTCCCGGCCGTGCTCCTCGCCGTGGCCGCCGCCGCGGATCTGCCCGTTCTCGCCTACATCGGAGCGGCTGTCGAACTGCTCATCGTTTTGAGCGGCCTAGCGCTCTGGTGGCTTCCGTACCTGGTCGGGGTTACGGTCCCGTGGGCGACGGCGGGCACGGGCGAGAGCTGGGCGCAGCTGCACGCCCGGACCTACGCCAAGACGATCATCGTGCTTCCCCCTATCGGTGATCGGCCGCGCCCCAACGTCGAGCACATGATCCTCCACACGCTCATTCTCGTGGCCGCCATCTGCGCGTTCGTCGCCGCCGGCTCGTTGTAGAAGACCCTGGCCGTCTCGCCGCGCGCCGAACGCCCGGCCCCCAATCTCAGGCGAGACAGGCCCGCTGGAAGCTCCAGCGGGCCTGTCTCGCTTGTCAGGAACCGGGCGCTACGCAGGCCGAGGGGAGTGTTTCGGCGTTGCCGCCAGGCGCCGGGCGGAACGGGCTCGTCATGGACACGCAACTCGCCCCGCGAGTGATGAGGTCTGAGTCCCTCTTCAGGCCGCTGTCGAAGCAGACAACCCCCTACTTGGAGCTGCCGGCCTCGCCCATGCCGCCTTCATCCCAGGATGGGCAGGAGAACGAGACGATGCCGCTGAACGCATGCGCGCCGCTCGTACCTACGCTCGCCGAGCCAACGCCCCTGCGGAATTTCTCGCCTGGTTGGACGCCATGGAAGCCGAGTGTGAAACCCGATGCGGCAACACTAAGCGGGCGTTGCACCTCATCGGAAACGCCGAGGACATCCTTGCTACTGGGGGCCGGCAGAAACGTTCCCGAATGGTTCGACTGGTTCTCGGCCACACGGTTGGGCAGTCACGCCGACGCCGGAGAACGCGAGAAGAGCCCCCAGGTAGTGCGGCCAGCGTTGGTCGTTGTCGGATCGACCGCGAACCCGGACCGGACAGTTCCACTCTCCGGCCGACTCCCGTCCCGGACGGCGATCGATACGGAGCTTCTACGGGCCTGGCATGGATCTGTACGCGTTCTTGACATCGCCGCGACGGCGGCCGTTCGGCGGGAATCTCGGAAGCGCAGGAGAAAAGTTTTAAATCAATTGATTGACTTAAGCTGACTCGACGGATTTACTTACCACACATAAGTGGTCAATTCGGGAGGGTTCCAGGTGAGTGAAGACGATGCCCTGATCGTCGGCGGGCCGCGGGACGTCCCGGAGCGGTGGTGACCATGGCGGTCCGGGCCGAGCGGGTCAGCGCGACCCGCGAGCAGATCCTCACGGCGGGGGAGCGGCTGTTCGCCGAACACGGGGTGTTCACCGTTTCCAACCGGCGGGTCAGCGAGGCTGCCGGGCAGGGCAACAACACCGCGGTCGGCTACCACTTCGGGACCAAGGCGGATCTGGTCCGCGCGATCGTGCGCGGGCACGCCGAGCGGATGGAGGTCGTCCGCCGCCGGATGCTTGCCGAGATCGACGGCTCCACCGAGGTGCGGGACTGGGTGGCCTGCCTGGTACGCCCGCTCACCGAACATCTGGCCGCGTTGGGGAACCCCACCTGGTTCGCCCGCTTCGGCGCCCAGGTGATGACCGACCCCGCGCTGCGCGAAATCATGATCGTCGAGGCGCTCACCTCGCCCACGCTGCTCCGGACCCTCGATGGGCTGAACGCCTGCCTGCCCAGGCTGCCGGTCGAGGTGCGGGCCGAGCGCGGCGAGATGACCAGCCAGTTGATGGTGCACATCTGCGCCGAGCGTGAGCGCGCCCTCGCCGAGGGACGGCCGACCCCCCGCTCCACCTGGCACGACGCCGCGACCGGCCTGGTCGACGCGATCACCGGCCTGTGGGCGGCGCCCGTCACCCCGGGCGGGGAGACGCCCCGGAGCGGCCAGGTATCGACATGAAGATCAGCGTGGACGAGGCAGCCGAGAGCGACTGAGCGCTGCCTCCACCGCCGCGGGCGGACCGGAGCCATGCCGTCTGGCCTCGTTCCGTGCCGACCCCTTGTGAGCCGACCCGTTGTGAAAGGACGCAAGCGATGACCGAAACCGTGAATCCGGCCGAGGTTCCGCAGTTCCCCGGCGCCCGGGCGGCGCGCTGCCCGTTCGACCCGCCGCCGGTCCTGCACGCGTTGCAGGAGCAGGGACCGCTGGCGAAGGTCAAGGTGTGGGACGGCAGCACGCCGTGGCTGGTGACCCGCTATGAAGAGCAGCGGGCGCTGCTCGCCGACCCGAGGGTCAGCGCCGACGTCACTCGCCCCGGCTACCCCAGATCGGCCCCGGTCGCGTCCAGGAACGGCTCGGCCATCAGCTTCATCCTGATGGACGATCCCGAGCACGCCCGGCTGCGCCGCATGGTGCAGGCGCCGTTCACCGTCCGGCGGATCGAGACGCTGCGCCCGGCCGTGCAGAAGATCGTGGACGGCCTGATCGACGACATGCTGGCCGGTCCGAGCCCGGTGGACCTGGTCGAGGCGTTCGCCCTGCCGGTGCCGTCCCTGGTGATCTGCGAGCTGCTCGGCGTCCCCTACGCCGACCACGAGTTCTTCCAGGACAACAGCAAGATCCTCATCCGGCGTGAGGCCGACCCCGAGGAGCGCGCTGCCGCGTTCGCCCAGCTGGTCGGATACCTGGACGACCTGGTCGGGCAGAAGCTCGACCATCCCGGCGAGGACCTGCTCTCCCGGCTGGCCGAGCGGATCAAGGCCGGCGAGCTGACCCGGCCGGAGGCCGCCCGGATGGGCGTGCTGCTGCTGGTCGCCGGACACGAGACCACGGCGAACATGATCGCGCTCGGCACGCTCGCCCTGCTGGAGCACCCCGACCAACTCGACCTGCTCCGCCGTACGGACGATCCGAAGCTGATCGCCGGGGCGGCGGAGGAGCTGCTGCGCTACCTCAACATCACGCACAGCGGACGCCGCCGGGTCGCCCTGGAGGACATCGAGATCGGCGGCCAGGTCATCCGCGCCGGCGATGGGCTGATCCTGGCCAACGACATCGGCAATCGCGACCCCGCGGCCTTCCCTGACCCCGACCGCCTGGACCTGCGGCGCGACGCCCGCCGTCACGTCGCCTTCGGCTTCGGCGTTCACCAGTGCCTGGGCCAGCCGCTGGCCCGCATGGAGTTGCAGGTCGCCTACGGCACGCTCTACCGGCGCGTGCCCACGCTGCGGCTGGCCACGGAGCTGGAGCGGATCCCGTTCAAGCACGACGGCCAGGTCTACGGCGTCTACGAGCTCCCCGTGGCCTGGTGACCGACGTCACCGGCCCGGCATCCCCATCGGCGTAAGGTGAGAGGAACCCGTGAAGATAGTCATCGACCAGGACAGGTGCATCGCCTCCGGGCAGTGTGTGTCCGCCGTCGGCGAGGTGTTCGACCAGCGCGACGAGGATGGCGTCGTGGTGCTGCTCGACCCCACCCCGCCCGCCGACCTGGCCGCCGCCGTCCGGCAGGCCGCGGCCGTGTGCCCCGCGCGGGCCATCCGCGTCGAGGAGTAGGGGGCCACCGGCGGCGCGGCCGCGTCCGCGGCACAGGTGCTAACCGCGTGCCCGGCTCACGACGATGATGGCGAGGACGAAAAGGGCCGCCGAGATCAGGCCGTAAACGGTGGCGGCTATCCGTCTCCGGAAGACGAGGGCCAGAACGCAGCTCACCGGCGGCGCACCCAGTCCGAGCACCATCGTGGCGATCGCGCACACCTCGGAGAGGCTCTTGTTCGCGGGCGTGGCTCCCATCAGGGCGAAGCCGTACGAGAACGTCAGGAGGGCCAGGACTGGCGTTCCGACCAGCCAGAGAAACGTCAGCGCGAACAGGGCTCCCCAACCCGGCCGTTCTTCGGGTGGCGTGGTCGGCATGGTGCGCACATTCCCTTGCCCGATGGGGCGCATATGAGGGTGAGACGCGCTCTCTGGCGGAAATGTTCGGCGCGGGAAAACTGGCTCTGGCACTAATTTCGTGATCTTCCGGCGGTCGGCGGCCAGCCTTGCTGATCATGCTGAGTGACGATCTCGGAGTTGCTCGCGGTTCTCTTCCCCCACCTGGCCTGCCTGCAGATCGACCAGTCGCACCGGTCGGGCAGGTCAGTACGGATCCAGGCCAGAATCGGCACCACGCAGGCCGCGTGCCCACGGTGCGGGATGGTTTCGCGCCGAGTGCACAGCAGCTATGAGCGACGGGTGTGCGACACGGCGGTCAGCGGCCAGGAGACCGTTCTCCGCCTGCGTGTTCAAGGCCCCCTGCACTCGAACCGAGTACGTGGTCTTGGAGTTCAACCACAACCGCGGGCTCCTGACTGTCCACGGCATCCACACCTACAGCGACCTGAACCGCGACGACGCGGTCGCCGACGCGCAGAAGGCGTCCACGTGCGTCAGCCCATGTCAGACCAAGTCTTCAACGCCCAGGACTACCGCCTCATCACCGTCCATGGCCGGAGTCTAGGCGCGCGCCGTCCCACCTCCCGATGTCGCGTGCCCAGCGGAGCAGACGGTAGGTCTTACGTCGAGAGCGCCACCCGCGATCGGGCAGCGTCTCCATCACCTTGGTGGCCATGTCCGCCGCGTCGAGTCCCGGGTGCACGAGCGCGCAGGCGACCGCATCATGGGCGTAATAGTGAGGGCCTTTCTTGTACGCCGCCTCGGCCTCCGTCATGACCGCCTCGGCGGGGTAGTCGCCCGCCTTCGCAAGCGCCAGCCGGGCGAGCTTCGTCGGCGTGCTCGGAAACAGACCGTGTTCGACACGATCCCCCGGGCTCCCGAGGGCGATCTCTCGCAGCGGCGATAGCCATTCCGGCTCGACATCGGGGATCGGCGCGAGCGGCGGGAACCAATCACTGAGATATTCCGTCAGCGCCAGGGCGGTCGCATCACCGTTCCACGCCGCCAGCACGGCAGGCCGAAGCACCGGCCCGGCCGGCCCGGACCTCAGACCGGCCAGCAGGCGGGAGCTCACCGAGGCCTGCGCCAGAGCGGGTGCCACCACCGCCGGGTCCGCCACGTCGATGCGGTATGCGTAATAGACGCAGTCCCGGGGGCGCAGCGAGGACAACCAGCGCTGGACGGAGTCCAGGTCGTCGAGCGTGCGCTGTGACCAGGGATCGCTCATCATCAGGAGACGTCCAGTTCTCTTCGGATTCCGGAGCGCGGCGTGGCCGGCCACCTTTCCGGGCGCAGCGCTCGGCGAGTTCTTGTTCGGCGGCTGCAAGGCGGGCGAGTTCCTCGGGTGTGCCGTGCTGCCGGATGCCAGCACGGATGTGGTCGAGCAGGCGATTCACGGGCTCCGACCCGGCGACATTCGGTCCGCGGATCGCCCCGTACGTCAGCGGAGCTCCAGCCGCTCCGCCGAACCGACCGGGCAGACTCGGTCGCATGATAGACGGGAAGCCGCCAGCCTCGTTCCCCGGAGGAGCACGAGACCGGCGGCTTCCTCGTTTCCGGCGCCTGCCCGACGCTGCGGCAGCTGCCGTGATCTTCATCTGATGTCCGCCCGGACTCGACTTGATCAGTCGGATGACAGGGCGATCTCGGGTGACAGATTGCTGGAACGCTTGCGCGTGACCGAGGTGAGATCTCGGGCGGCGGTCTCCGGCGCGAGGGCGACCGCGACAACGGCCACGAGTCCCAGGAACGCGAGGTACAGAGCCACCGGCCACCAGGCATCCGCCCAGGCGAGAAGCGAGATCGCGATGAGAGGGGAGAGCCCGCCACCCACGACCGAGGCGATCTCGTGACCGAGCGCGACTCCGCTGTAGCGCACGTCGCCGGTGAAGAGCTCGGTGAAGAACGCCGGTTGGGTGCCGATCATCGCGCTGTGACAGATCGCGTTCGCGACGACGATGGAGAGAACGACCAGCGGGGTCTCCTTGGTGTTGATGAGCCAGAAGAAGGGTGCCGCCCAGAGAGCCACGCCTATCGCGCCCGCGATGTAGACCGGCCTACGGCCGACCCTGTCCGACAGCGCGCCCCATAGCGGCATGAGAAGCGCATCCAGGGCCATCGCGATCACGACCGAGGTCAGGGCCACGCTGCTGGAGATGCCGATCTGCGTGGCATAGGCCAGGACGAAGACGATGAAGATGTAGGAGGCCCCGCTCTCCGTCAGTCGGGCGCCGAACGTCACCAGCACGCTGCGCGGCTGCTCGCGAAGGGCCGTCCAGGCGGGGATGTGTTCGGCCCCGCTCTTCTCCTGGACCTCCTGGAACGCGGCCGTCTCCATGACGTGGGTACGGATGAACAGGCCCACCCCCATGATGAGGACACCGGCTATGAAGGGGACGCGCCATCCCCAGGCCATGAACTGGGCATCGGTGGTGACTGTCTGCATCACCGCGAACGCGAGTGCCGACAGGACGAAGCCGATGCCGACTCCGGTCTGGCTCAGCGCGCTCAGCATGCCGCGGCGGCGGGCGCCGACGTTCTCGCTGATGAGCAGTACGCCGCCGCCCCATTCGCCGCCGACGGCGATCCCCTGGAGCATCCGTACGACTGTCAGCAGGATGGGTGCCCAGATGCCGATGGATGCGTACGTGGGCAGGACGCCGATGAGGAACGTGGCCACGCCCATGAGGCTCAGCGTCAGGTAGAGCATCGTCCGCCGGCCGACCCGGTCTCCGAAGTGGCCGAAGAGGATGCCGCCGATCGGGCGCGCGAGGAAGGCCACGGCCTGGGTGCCGAAGGCGCTGATCGTTCCCACCGTGGGATCGACGGTCGGGAAGAACAGGTGGTTGAAGATCAGGGCGGCGGCGGTTCCGTAGAGGAAGAAGTCGTACCACTCAAGGGCGTTGCCGACCAGGCTGGCGACGATGACCCGCCTGCTCGATGTCCGACCTCTTCCGCGGGGGTGCGCCACATCTGGGGTCTGCGGCATGGGCCTCTCCTGTGACTTCGGCGGCGTGCTGCCGCCCGCTCGGTTGTTGTTGGCCTCTCAGTGTTCGGGAGCCGGAACCCTTTGCAAACGTTGACTTTCTTTGGTGGAAGATAAGTACAACTTCCTTCTCGGCCGGTGCATCCGCCGGTCGCCACTGAGTGGCGGGCGACGCTGCCGCCGCGCGCCGGCCGGGTGTTCTACTTCGGCCCATGGCAGCAGGGAAGGACATCGGCCCCCGGCGACCGGCGCGTGACCGGGCGGAGCCGCGGGAGGACCTGGCGGAGCTGAGTCGGCGACTGCGGGTCCTGGAGGACGAGGCTGAGATCCGGCGTCTCGTGTCCAGGCGTCAGTGGCACGCGGACGCGGGTCACGGCGGGCCCGGGGTGCCCTCGTGGCAGGAGAACGGTGCGGTAGAGACGCTCGGCTCCGATATCGAGGAGGCGCCGGGGCTGCGGAGCCGTGACCCGGGACGGTGGACCGGTGTCGGGCTCAGCGGCCACTTCGAAGGGCACACCCGGTCACACGGCCGGGATCGCTCGGCGTTCGCCAGGGATCGCCGGCGGTGGATGCCGCAGATGATGCATTTCCTCACCAACGAGTTCATCGAGGTCGAGTCCGCGGACGTCGCCGCCGGCAGGTGGTACTCGTGGGAGCCGGCCACCGTCCTGGTCGACGGCCGGCTGATGTCGGTGTGGATCGCCGGCAGGTACGAGATGTCCTTCGTCAAGGAGGACGGCGCGTGGCGCATCGCGGAGATGTGTTTCCAGGAGATCTTCTCCACCCCCTATTCGTCCCGCGGCTGGGTGGAGTGCCCGCACGTCTCCTACGGCCCCGGCCAGATCGGCCCCCAGAGCCAGCAGAACCAGAGCCAATCGTCAAGGAGCACACCATGAGGATCGAGTTGAACCAGCAGCTGTGCGAGGGACATTCGCAGTGCGAGATCATCGCGCCTCAGTACTTCGAGGTCCGCGACGACGGAAAGGCGCACCTGCTGCGTACCGACCTGCCGCCCGAGGACCGCGAGCTGCTGGCCGAGGTGGTGCTGAGGTGTCCCGTCGTCGCGGTTCGCGTCGGTGAGGAAGGCTAGGGGAGCGCGGTGCAGCGCATCGTCGTCGTCGGTGGCTCGGTCGCGGCCGCCCGCGTCCTCGACACTCTCGCCCGGCTGCGGACGGACGCGGAGGTCGTGCTCATGACCGCGGAACGCCGATTCCCGGCGCATGACCCGCCCGCCCTGTCCAAGCAGGTTCTCTCGGGCGAATGGCAGCTTGACGAGGCTCTCCTGCGTGTCGAACCGCCTCCGGGTACCCGGGTGCTCACACAGACGACCGCGGTCGCAGTCGATCTCGCGGAACATGTGATCCGCACGGACCGAGGCGACCGTGTCGGATACGACAGGCTGGTCGTGGCCACGGGCAGCCGGCCGCGCCCGCATGGGCTGGTCCCCCGGGGGGTGCGCGGTGTGTACGAGCTCCGGACGGCGCATCACAGCCTCGCCCTGCGGGAGGAGCTGAGAGCGGGCCGCCGGCTGCTGGTCGTCGGTGGCGGCCTCATCGGCTGCGAGGTCGCCGCCACCGCCCGGGTCCGGGGCATGGACGTCACCGTCATCGACCCCGGTTCCCGTCCGCTGCTGCGGATGGCGGGTCCCGAGGCCGGCCGGTTCATCGCGGGCGTGCACGACGAGATGGGCGTCGACCTGCGGTTCGGCACCGGCGTCGAGAAGATCACCGGGGACGAGAGGGTCTCGGGTGTGCAACTCACGGACGGCCGCCACATCCAGGGGGACGCGGTCGTGGTCGGGATCGGGGCGGTGCCCAACACCGAACTGCTCTCCGGCACGGGCCTGTCGATCGACGACGGGGTGTCCTGCGACCAGACGTGCACCGCCCTCGGCGCACCCGACGTCATGGTCGCCGGCGACGCGTGCCGATGGCCGAGCGTCCAGTTCGGCCGCTCGATGCGCGTCGAGCACTGGACCAACGCCGTGGAGCAGGGCTCCCATGTCGGCCGCGCCATCACGCTCGACCACGCGCGACGCCCCACCTTCGACAGCGTTCCGTACGCCTGGTCCGACCAGTTCGGGATGAAGATCCAGGCCCTCGGAGTCATGGAGGGCACTTGGCGGGTGCTCGTCGACGACCGCGTGAATCGCAGGTTCCTGGCGCTGTGCGCCATCGACGACGTGGTGCGGGGAGTGGTCGCCGTCAACAACCCGCATCTCATCGCCAGGGCCCGCGCCGCGATCCTGCGCGGACGGCACGCGGGTACGCCGGACTGGGCCTGGGCCGGGGAACCGCTGGCCGGGTGACCGTATGGAGTCGTCGCGCCGTCAGCCGACGAGTCCGCAAGTCAATGAATGAAACGAACAACACGAACAAAAGGTAGGTGCGGTAAAAGTGGCCCAGCTGTTCACCGAAGCAGAGAACCGGCTCCTCACCCAGACCGGGCCCGGCACGCCGATGGGGGAGCTCATGCGACGTTACTGGATCCCGGCGTTCCTTTCGGAGCGTCTGCCCATGGAGAACTCGGAACCGTTCGAGATCACCCTCCTCGGCGAGAGCCTCGTGGCCTTCAGGGGGCGCAACGGGCAGGTAGGGCTCATGGACTCGAAGTGCCCCCACCGCCGGGCGTCGCTGGTGCTGGCCAGGGTGGAGGACGACTGCGCGCTGCGTTGCATCTACCACGGATGGAAGGTGGACGCGCAGGGCCAGGTACTTGAGACCCCGCCGGAGCCCCCGAACAGCCGATTCGCCCAGTCCATCAGGCACCGCGCCTACCCCACCAGGGAGGCCGGCGGGATCATATGGACGTACATGGGGCCGGAGGAGGAGCGCCCGGAGTTCCCGATGTGGCCTTTCAACGGCCTGCCCGAGGGCCACGTATGGGCGAACCACTTCTACCAGCCGAGCAACTGGTTGCAGGGTCTGGAAGGCGATCTCGACGCCGCGCACGGCGGCTACCTGCACTACTCGAAGGAAGAGTGGGACCGGCAGCGCAACAGCAACTCGCGGCTGGGCAAGTTCCTGTTCGACCCGCGCCCCCAGACGGCGGTGGAGCCCGCCCCTTGGGGCCTCCAGACGGCCTTCCGCTACCACCTGGAGGAGGAGAACGAGGCGGTCTTCTGGATCCACCCCCTGATCTCGCCGTTCTACACGATGTTCTCCCATGCCGAGGATGGTGCTCAGGGAGGCCTCTTCCATGCCTGGGTTCCCAGCACCGACGACTCGCACTACGTCTACTCGGTCGTCTGGCAGCGTGAAAGCCCGCTCACCGAGGACCGCAGGCAGGCCATCGACGCGACGCAGGGGTACACCGCAGTGGACAAGGCGAACGGGTACCTGTCGGTGAACTGGGATGGGAAGGGCTATCGGCAGGATCGGGAGAGCATGACAGAGGGGCTCTCCTTCTCCGGGTTCGAGGGCGTCCACCTGCAGGATCTGGCCATCCAGCACAGCATGGGGCCCGTCGTCGACCGATCGAAGGAGAACCTCTGCGCGGAGGACTTCCTCATCATCCAGGCGCGCCGGTTCTTCCTGGAAACCCTGGAGAAGCTCGCGAGGGGCGAGGAGCTTCCGGCCCTCCAACCGGGCATGGACTACTCGAGAATCGAGCACCGCTGGGTCTTCGCGCCGTCCTCGACGTCGCTGGCGGAGGTCCTCACGCGTAAGGACTGGGACTCCTCGACGGAGGAGAACACCCGGGACGTGAGTACCGTGAAGGCGGCCTGGTCCGCACTGGGCGTTGACGGCGCCGTCTAGATGGGAGCCCGGGGTGGCAGGCAACGGTCGCGACCCGGGACGCTCGGTCGCCAGCAAGATCTTCGCGATCCTGGGTGCTCTCGGCCGGTCGGCCCAGAGCTACTCGGCGGCGGAGCTGTCCCGCGCGACCGCCCTGCCCGCCACGACTGTGCTGCGCCTGCTGCGAGAGATGGAAGCGCTCAACGTGGTACGCCGTACCGCCGCCGGCCGGTACGAGATAGGGCTGGACGTCTGGCGGTGGGGCGTCCGGGTGCCACAGATCGACCTGATCCGTCGCGCGGCACGCCCCCTGATGGACGACCTTCAGCGCGCCACGCGGGAGAACGTCACGCTGGCCGTTCTCGACGGGCACGGTTCGGCCATCGCCGTCGAGAAGGTGAGCGGTGGACAGTCGTGGAAGGTCGTCGGCGAGATGGGCGCGGAGGTGCCCCTGCACGCGACGGCCGCGGGGAAGGTGCTCCTGGCCTACTCCTCACCGGCGGAGATCCGCCGGGTCCTGGCCCGGCCCCTTCCCCGGCACACGCCATTCACCGTGGTCAATCCCTCGCTGCTCGACAAGCAGCTGAGCGAGATCCGGCGAACCGGGGTCGGGTACGCCGGCGAGGAGATGAACCTCGGATCCGTGTCCATCGCCGCGCCAATCTGGCTCCACGGGGACGTGGTCGGGGCGCTGTCGCTGGTGGGGCACTACCGGACGGCCGACGTCAAGAGCCTGTCGGTCGCGGTGAAGAAGGTCACCCGCGAAATCTCCGACAACATCGCCAAGCAGTTGGCCGAAGAGTCGGCGCCGCCGTCAGGGCATCTCCGGTGACGGCGTCCGTGCGTCGGGGTCAGCGCCGAACGCCGAGGCGCAGTACCGTGCCACGAGCTCCACGCGGAACGTCTGCCGTACGCCGGCGGCGCGGGCGAGCACCACGCGGGTCGACGGCACCGGGTCGGCGATCGGCCTGCAGACCAGCGGACGGCCTTCGAAACTCTCGTCGGTCGGCCATCGTTGCACGAGGATCGCGTATCCCAGCGCCCTCCCCACCGAAGCTCTCACGACCTCCATGCTGCTGCTCCGCAGAGCCACGTGCGGGCTGAGCCCGACAGAGCGCAGCACGGCTTCGCTGTCGTACGAGCCGGGGGACGTGATAGGCGTGATGAGAGGCTCCTCCGCCAGATCAGCCAGGCGGACGGCCTTCCTGCGCGCCAGCCGATGCCCTCTGGGCAGCAGGACGTAGGGCTGTAGTTCCGACAGCGTCTGACAGTTCAACCCGGTCATGTCCTGCTCCGCGTACATCAGCGCGATGTCGCACTCGCCGTTGATCAGTGCCTGCCGCAACGTCTCCGCCGGGCCTTCCACCACGGAGAAGGTCAGGCCGGGATGCCTGCGGCCGAAATCATCCAGGAGCCGCGGCACGACGACAGGCGCCAACGTGGCGGTGCATCCGAATGTCAGGTGTCCCCGGACCTCGTCCGCCTCCGTGCGTGCGTCGGCCTGGAGTTGCTCGGCAAGGCTGATCAGCTCCCTGGCTTCCGCGAGGACCCGCGCCCCGGCTTTGGTCAGTGCCACGCCCTTGGCCTTGCGCCGGACGAAGAGCTGGACACCCAGATGGCGCTCGAGCTCGGCGATGCCCAGCGAGACCGCGGTCTGAGAGGTGGAACACCTGTTCGCCGCGGCACTGATCGTCCCCAGCGTCGCCGCGTGGACGAAGTACTCCACCTGCCGAAACGAGTAGTCCACCGGCACGACCGAACTCCTCAACGAGGCTTTCACCCAAGGGGTATAGCCCGGGCGCGCGCCCGAACGGGACCGCCCGAAAACGAGTTAAAACACAGTTCTTCATAGGTGTAACACAAATAAAACCTAATTTACAGACGAAAGGGATTCGTCGAACACTCGGGGAGGCCGGCTGTCCTCGCGCGGTCATGCCACGCGCGTCACGTTGCCGATTCGTCCCCGGCCGGTCGGCGGTCGCCGCGACGACGCCGATCGCCAGCGGCCGACAAGTCGCCTACGAGAAAGCGTGAAACGCTGTGAGAGACATCAACGTCGCACTCATCCAGATGGCCACCTCGCTCGACGTCGACGCGAACATCGGCGTCGCCTTGTCCAGGCTGGACGGCCTCGTGGCGTCCGGCGCGCGCCCCGACCTGGTCTGCCTGCCGGAGATGTTCACGTTCCGCGCCCTGGGCAGCAGGCGGATCTCCGAGGTCGGCGTCCACGCCGGAATCGGGCTGGTGGCCGAGCTGGCGGCTCGCGCGAGGCGACTCGGCAGCTACCTCGTCGGCACGTGGATCGTCGACGAAGGCGGCGGGGTGTACACGAACAGGTGCCACGTGTTCTCCCGCGGCGGAGACCTGGTCGGCGGTCATCGCAAGACGCACCTGTTCGACGCCCCCGGCCACGCCGAGTCGGCATACGTCACAGCGGGGGACCGGCTCAGCGTGGTCGAAGCGGACTTCGGGACCTTCGGCATCGTCGTGTGCTACGAACTGCGCTTCCCGGAGGTCGCGCGAACACTCGCCCTCGCCGGCGCCGAGTGCCTCGTCGTTCCGAACTCCTGGCCCAGGGACGGAGCGGGACGCGGGCGAGAGGAACTGGGTGTCCTTCTCGCGGCCGCGGCCGTGCAGAACCAGGCCTATGTCGTGCACGCCAATCAGACGGGCGTGGTAGCAGATCTGGAGCTGGTGGGCGGAAGTTGTGTGATCGATCCGAGTGGGCGTCTCGTGGCGTCCGCCGGGGAGAGGGACCGGGATCTGCTCGCCAGGCTCGACGGCACCCTCGTCGATGAGGTGCGCGCCCGGCGGCTGGTCTTCGCGCATCGACGGCCGGAGCTGTACGAGCCGGCTTCCGTGGTCCGCCTGAAGGGCTGATGTCACGGTCGTCCGTCTCCGCCGCGGCGGAGACGCTCAGGTGTGACCCGCCATGCCGTCGCAGGCGGATACCAAACCTCTGCTTATAGATATGCCATGAAAGATGTGTTTTACATGCGTAGTTCGGGTCGGCCAGGCTTGCACCATCAAGAAGCCGATCACGGCGGTCTTCCAGGTCCGACGATGAGGGTGAGGTGAGCGATGCGCGCTGAGCACGCGCTGGCCGGAGCCGCAACGGTGACGCTGCGGCGGTACATGGAGCTGTGTGACGTCCCCGCGGCCGGCTACAGCCGCCAGGAGCTTGAGGGGCTCTTCACGCGTGACGCGGTGTGGCAGGGCGTCGGAAGCTGGAACGCTGAGCGCTTCGGCCAGGTGACAACCCCGCCCCGCATCGCCGACATGCTCGAGAGCTATCTGTCGCCGGGATCCCATTTCACGGTGAACATGCACATGCTCGGCCGGGGAGCCGTCAGCGTCCGCGACGGGGGAGTCGAGGGCTGCTGGCCGATGGTGCGGCTGTCCGCGTACGTGGCCGGAGGGTCGGACATCACCCTGACGCGGCTGCGGGTGCGGTTCCAGACCGAGGACGATCGCGTCCTGATTTCGAGGTACGAGCCGCGGCGGCTGTGGGCGAAGGCACTGGACCCCGAGCAGGTCATGGCTTTGGCCGTGTGGTGGGAGAAGGCCGCATGAAGGCAGGGAAGAGCAGGAGGACGAGGTGAGCATTGACGTCGCGGGCCGTACCGGCTCGGACTGGGGGTCGCTCGTTGCGGCCGATCGGGTCAGCGCGAGGGTCTACCTGGACCCGGAGATCTACGAAGCCGAGCTGGAGAGGATCTTCTACAAGACCTGGAACTGCGTGGGGCACGAGAGCGAGTTCCCGGAGCGGGGATCCTTCAAGACTCGGGCGGTCGGGCGACGCCCCGTCATCGTCTGCCGGGACCGGAATGACCAGATCAATGTGCTGTTGAACAGGTGCCGCCACCGCGGTGCGCTGTTGTGCGAGAAGCCGGACGGGGCAGTGGCGGGCGGATTCACGTGCCCGTACCACAGTTGGTCCTACGCCCTGGACGGCCGGCTGCGCGGCATTCCCTACCCCGACGGGTATCCCCGGGACATCGACAAGTCGCGACTCGGGTTGCGGCGGCTTCGCGTGGAGACCTACGCCGGGCTGATCTTCGCGACCTTCGACGAGAACGCGGAACCGCTCGCCGGTTTCCTGGGGTCCGCGCGCAGGTGGATCGACCTCTTCATGAAGCAGGGGGCAGGCTACCCGGTCAAGGTCCAGGGGGCCTTCAAGTTCAGGTACCAGGCCAACTGGAAGATCCAGCTGGAGAACGTGACGGACGGATACCACTTCCCGCTGGTCCACCGCTCCTGGATGGCGAACGTCGACGCGCAGACCGCCGAGATGCTGTCCTTCATGAAGGACCCCGAGGCCGTCACGTACGGACTTGAGAACGGTCACTCCGTCGGCATCTTCGTCCCGGAGCACGTCGACCTCAACGAGGATGATGGGACGGAAGCTCTGCAGGACCGTTTCGGCGATCTGGTCGCCGACCTCCAGCCGGGCCTGCCGCCGGAGAGGCTGCGCCGACTCGTGCGCTCCCTCCACGGAGCGGGGTTCAACCTCAACGTCTTCCCCAACCTCGCCCTGTCCATGGGCTTCATCAGACTGCTGAACCCCGTCGCGGTGGACGCCACGGACAACGAGCACATGGTGCTCGGCTACAAGGGCGGCCCCGAGGGTGCCAACAGGGAACGGCTCCGGATCCACGAGCACTTCCAGGGGCCGTTCGGGTTCGGTACCCCGGACGACTCGGAGGTCTGGGCGCGGGTCCAGCGCGGCGCGGCCGCGGACCCCGACATGCCGATTCTGATCGATCGCGGCCTCAACCGGGAGGAGATGTCGGATGAGGGGCACCCCCGGTCCCACGTGACCGACGAGACAGGGATGCGGGAGGCATACCGGATGTGGAAGCGGTTGATGACCGATGCAGGCTGAGGCGTGGGCGGACGTCGAGCGAAAGCTGGCGCTGGCGGATCCGGTGGCGTTGTCCGCGATCGAGCTGATCTATCGGGAGGCGCGGCTCCTCGACGACCAGAGGTACCGCGACTGGGACGAGTTGTGGGCCGAAGGAGAGACCCGCTACGTCGTCCCGATGCGCCGCGAGGTCGTCGACTACGACGCCACCCTGAACTTCATCAACGATGACTCGCCCATGCGACGCCGGCGCGTGGACCGGATGACGAGCGGGCACGCCGGCGCCGTGAACGCTGTGGGCCGGACCGTGCGCACCGTTTCGCGATTTGCCGTCGACCGGATCGGCGACCACGAGCTGCGCGTCACCTCCACCGAGATCGTGGTGGCGTACAAGCAGGGCGACCATCAGGTATGGGCGGCCGAACTGACGCACCACATCCTGAGCGCGGACGATCGCCCGTGCATCAGAGCCAAGATCGTGCATCTCGTGGACGCGGAACACACCGTACGGACCTGCGGATTCCTCCTTTAGCCCGCCGCCCGGGCAGTGTGCCCCCCGGGCGCGACGGCTCGGCGCGGGCCTGCTGGATCACACTGCGGCGCCCGGCACGCCTGGGTGTCCAGAGAGGTCAGCTTCTTGAACCACCGAATCGTCCTCATGTGCTACGACGACACTTTTCGCTACGGATGGCCGCATGTGGATTTGTTCGTATACGACGAGTACGGCCGGGAGATCAACTGGGTTCACTGGGCGACGGAGGGGAACGGACCCGGTGCCGCGGACCGCGCCACCGCCGTCGAGGAGCCCTCGATCAGGCGATTGACCGAGTGGGAGCGGGCCGTCAGCGCGAGCGGCGGCGTCTACTGGACGGCCGAGGCCGCATGGACGCCCTGGGCGCCGGAGAAAACCGCGCCGCCGTCTTCGCGGGCTCACCCACGCATCGCATCCACGGGTGGTCACGACCACTCCACCTCCGAGGAGCGACCATGAAGATCACCGCAGTCGAGGCGATCCCGTTCGCCATCCCGTACCGGAAGCCGTTGCGGTTCGCCAGCGGCGAGGTGCACACGGCCGAGCATGTGCTCATACGCGTGCGAACCGAGGACGGGGTCGTCGGCATCGCCGAGGCGCCTCCCCGGCCGTTCACCTACGGCGAGACGCAGGACTCGATCAAGGCCGTGATCGACAAGCTGTTCACCCCTGAGCTGCTCGGTCTGCACCTCCTCGAACGGGAGGTCATCCACGGCGTCCTCGGGCGTACCGTCGGCAACCCAACCGCCAAGGCAGCCGTCGACATGGCCATGTGGGACGCGCTGGGCCGGACACTGGGATTCCCCGTCACGCTCCTGCTCGGCGGGTTCACCGACCGCATGCGCGTGTCGCACATGCTCGGCTTCGCCGAGCCCGCCGCGGCGGTCGCCGAGGCCGAGCGGATGCGCGACCTGTACGGCATCGCCACGTTCAAGGTGAAGGTCGGCAGGCACCCGTACACGCTCGACGTCAAGGTCTGCCGCGCGCTCCGCGACGCGCTCGGAGACGCGGTGGAGCTCTACGTTGACGGCAACCGCGGCTGGACCGCGTCGGAGTCGGTACAGGCTCTGCGCGCCATGGAGGACCTCGGCCTCACCCTCGCCGAGGAGCTGTGCCCCGCCGACGACGTCCTCGGCCGCCGCTGGCTGGTGAGCCGGTCGCCCATCCCGGTCGTCGCGGACGAGAGCGTGCCGACCCCGGCCACGGTCACCAGGGAACTGCTCAGCGGAGCCGCCAACGCGATCAGCATCAAGACCGCGCGCACCGGCTTCACGTACTCCCAGCGCGTCCACCACCTGTGCGAGGGAGTCGGGGTCGAGGTCGTGATGGGCAACCAGATCGACGGCCAGATCGGATCCATGTGCACGGTCGCCTTCGGCGCCGCCTACCGGCTCACCTCGCAGCGGGCCGGAGAGCTCTCGAACTTCCTCGACATGACCGACGACCTGCTCACCGAACCCCTTGAGATCCGGGACGGAACCCTTCCCGTACGGCAGGGCGCCGGCATCGGCGTGGACGTGGACGAGGACAAGCTCACCCGCTACCGCCAGGACACCTGATCACAACCAAACAGACCAGGAGGACCAGATCATGACCTCTGACACCGTCGCACCGGCGGCGGCCGCGTCCGGCGCGTCCGCGACCGAGCGGTTCTTCGCCGACAAGGCGAGTTCGGCCGCGGCCACGCCCACCGAGCGTGTCGACCTACTCGCCCGCGAGGTGCTGGACGCGGTCCATGCCACGATCCGCCGGCACAAGGTCACCTACGAGGAGTACAACGCGCTCAAGGCGTGGCTGATCGGCGTCGGGCAGGACGGCGAGTGGCCGCTCTTCCTCGACGTCTGGGTCGAGCACGTCGTTGAGCAGGTCGCGACCGAGTCCCGCGAGGGCAGCAAGGGCAGCATCGAAGGGCCGTATTACGTGCCTGGCGCGCCGGAGCCTTCGGCCGGGACGACCCTGCCCATGCGGGAAGCGGAGAAGGGTACGCCCCTGCTGTTCCAGGGGCAGGTGCGCAGCGTGTCCGGCGAGCCGTTGGCCGGGGCCCGGGTGGAGATCTGGCATGCCGACGACGATGGGTACTACTCGCAGTTCGCGCCGGGAATCCCGGAGTGGAACCTGCGCGGCAGTGTGATCGCCGACGAGGCCGGGCGCTTCAGGATCCATACGGTGCAGCCCGCGCCGTACCAGATCCCGACTGACGGATCATGCGGCAAGCTCATCGCGGCCGCGGGATGGCACGCGTGGCGGCCGGCCCACCTGCACATGAAGGTGTCGGCTCCGGGTCATCACCTGGTGACGACGCAGCTCTACTTCACGGGCGACGAGCATGTGTTCGACGACATCGCCTCGGCGGTGAAGCCGGAGCTCATCCTGGATCCCCGGCCGACCGGCGACGGCGCGGGACGCGAGGTCACCTACGACTTCGTGCTGGATCCCGCCTGAGACCGACAAAGCCCGCACACGAGAGGAGACCGGCCCGTGCTGTTCGCCGTGACGATGGACGTCGCCATCCCGCCCGCGATGGATCCGGGCGAGAAGGCCACCTTGATCGATCGTGAGAGGAGCTACTCCCGCGAACTCCAGGCGTCCGGCGAGTGGCTGCACATATGGCGGCGGGTGGGCCGGTACTCCAACCTGAGCATCTTCGACGTGTCCGGCAACGAGCGGTTGCACCAGATCCTCTGGAACCTGCCACTCTTCCCGTACATGACCATCGAGATCACCCCGCTGGCGACTCATCCGTCGGACATCCGGGTCGCCTGAGCCCGGTCGGCACAGCTGCCGAGGAGCCTCTCCAGGGCGGCGGAGTAGGTCAGCTGGTCGGCCTGTACGTCGCCTATATGCGGGTCGGCTCCTCCCCGCCGATTGGTAGATCCGCGTCATCCTCGACGAGACAGGCCCGGCGGCGTGCTGCACGAGTACTCACATGCGGCTTGAACTGCATGGATGAGGCTTTCGGCAGGCGCATGGCTGCCAGCCTGCCGCTCTCGCACTCCACCGGAGCCTGTACTCCCATCACGGCGACTGATCATTTCCCGTGCCAGGTGTGTGCCTTCGCCGTCTCCTCGCTCAGCCCGATAGTGCGTCTTCTGCGGAGGGCTCGAACGTCGTGGCCGTCGACGATGCCGCGCCCTTGCGCATCGATGTTCCCGCCTCTACAGTTCCCGAATACTCGTTATTCGGGAGTCTCCGCGTGTGCCGCGGCGGTGCCCGAATCAGGTAGGAGGTGCGGCATGGCGACTTCATCGTCCAGTCCAAACGATGCTGGCCGGGCGGGTGCCGGCCTGCGCGGGGTGCTGGTCCCGGCGCTCATGTTTCAGGCGGTGGCCATCGGGGGCGCCTACGCGACGGGCCGGGAGATCATCGAGTTCGGCGCGGGTCACGGAGCGTTGGGCTGGGCCGCCGGCCTGGCGATGGCGATCACCGGGTCCCTGCTCTCATACCTCGTTTACGAGATGGCTCGCCGCCACCGGCTGTTCGACTACCGGAGTCTGCTCCGCCACCTCATCAACAAGCTCTACTGGCTCTTCGACGCGGTCTACATCCCGCTGGCGATCGCAATCATCGCGGTGCTGGCCTCGGCCACCGGCAACATCCTCAAGGACACCCTGGGGCTCAACTACTGGGCCGGTGTCGCGGTCATCATCGTGGTCACCGGGTTCGTGACCTTTCGGGGGACCGAGGTCGTCGAGCGGTTCAACGGCATCGGCACGATCCTGCTGACGGTCGGCTACATCGTCTTCGCCTTGCTCGTCATCCCGTCCCATTGGGAGCGCATCGGGCAGGTCATGTCGGCGGGCGACCACTCGCTCCGGCCCGGCGCGACGTTCTGGGACGCGGCGCTCCTGGGCATGACCTACGTGGGCATGGGCTTCGTCGTCTTCCCGTCCACCCTCATGACGGTCCGCCACCTGCGCTCGCGCCGCGACGCCGCCAAGGCCGCGGCGCTCACCGGCGGCCTGTACGTCGTGCCGTGGTTCCTGACCTACGCCGCCCTCATGGGCTTCTACCCGGACCCGAAGATCTTCGACGCCCCGGTCCCGTGGCTCAAGATGCTCGAGGGCAAGGGGACCTGGGTGGTCGTCGTGTACGGACTTCTCGTCGGCTGGACTCTCGTCGCGACGGCGGTCGGTCTGATCCAGGCGATCGTGCTGCGTGTCGACCAGAACCTGGTGGACGCCGGTCGCCCCGTGATGACGTCCCGGGTCCGCGTCGGCATCACCCTGGCGGTGCTCCTGCTCGGAGCCGCCCTCGCCCAGTTCGGGATCATCGACCTGATCGCTGTCGGCTACCTCGTCGGGGCCGTCGCGCTCATCCTGGTGTTCGGGGTGCCGCTCATCGCCCGCGGCGCCAAGCTCTTCCTGCCCCGCAGCGACGTCCCGGTGGTGACCCAGGGGCAGGAACCGGCGGCGGAGTCATGATGAGCGCTCACCCGGCCTGGCGCACGACGTTCCACCTCCGCTTCCGGGACTTCGACTACCTGGGCCACATGACCGCGACGTCCTACCTCGCGTTCTTCGAGGAGGCGCGGGTCGCGTGGCTCACCGAGGGCACCGGCGCCCGGCAGCCCGCGTACGTCGTGGCCAGGCAGGAAATCGACTTCGAGCGAGAGGTGCTCCCAGGCGACGGACCGCTCACGCTGACGATCGAGCCGATCGGCCGCGGCGCGCGCCGGGTCGACGTACGCGAGGAACTGCGCGGAGCGGACGGGACGCTGAGGGCGCGCTCCACGGCGACGCTCGTCATGTGGGACCGCGAGGCCCGCCGTCCCCGGGCGGTTTCCGATGCGGAGAGCCGACTGTTCGGTGGATAGGTTCGCGCGAGGAATCAACCCGTGATCGAGAGGATGACATGGCACCGGAGAGCACGTCCGACGTCGACATGAAGGCGGAGATCCTCGCGGCCGCCGCCGAACTGTTCCAGCGTGACGGCTACAGCAGGACCAAGGTCGCCGCCATCGCCCGCGCGGTGGGGATCACCCCGCCCACGCTCTACTGGCATTTCGAGTCCAAGGAGGACATCCTCTTCGAGTTCCTGCGCACCAGCCTCCAGGAATTCCTGAACCGCATCGAGGCCGCCATCGCGGGGCTCACCGATCCGGTCGAGACGCTGCGGGCTTTCGCCGTCGCGCACACCCGTGCCCAGCTGTCCCAGCTTGAGCAGGCGCAGACGTTCCTGTCGATGACCTACTCGCGGACGCAACTGGCGTCCTCGCTGCCGAAGGAGCGATACGAGCTCATCCGGGAGCTGCACCGACGCCACCTGGACAGCGCGCGCGACATCCTGCGGAAGGGCGCCGAGCAGGGGGTGTTCGACGTACCCGACCTCAACGCCACCGCCTTCGCGATCCTCAACATCTGCGAGTACAGCGCCCTGTGGTTCCAGCCCGGAGGGCCCCTCACCGTCGAACAGGTCGCCGAGATGAACGGCGAGTTCGCGCTCCGCATCGCCGCGTCCCCGCACGAACCCAGGAAGGAATGACGGCATGATCACAGGTCGACTCCTCGACGGAGTGGCGCTCGGTCGTACCGGGCCGCTCGCCGACCTCGAAGCCGCCCAGAGGCGGTGGCCGGACCAGCCGCTGCTGCGGTGGGCCGAGGGTGAGTGGACGGTTTCCCGGTTCGCATCGGCTGTCCGTTCTGCCGCCGCCGAACTCCACGACCTGGGGGTGCGGCCCGGTGAACGGGTCGCGATCATGGCCGCCAACAGCGCTCGGATGCTCGCGGCGCAGTTCGCCGTGTGGGCTTTGGGCGCGGTGGAGGTCGCCGTCAACAGCGAGCTGCGGGGGTGGTTCCTGCAGCAGGTCCTCACTGACAGCGAGCCCGGCGTCGTCGTGGCGGACGCACGCTTCCACGAACTGCTGACCGGCTGCGTCGCCCCTGAGCGGATCGTCGACCTCGCGAGAGTGCGCATCGACCGGGACCACGAGGCCGATGCGGAGGGCGGGCCGGTCCCGGCGCCGGGAGATCTGGCCTCACTGCTCTACACGTCCGGGACCACCGGGCCGTCCAAGGGGGTGATGCTTCCGCACGGCTACTTCTCCAACTTCGGTGCCGTCCTATCGAGGGTGCTCGACGTGGGGCCTGGTGACACCGGCTTCTTCACGATGCCGTTCTTCCACGTGGACGCCCACATCGCCCTTCCGTTGTGCCTGCAAACCGGCTCCACGCTCGCCTTCGCCCCCCGGTTCAGCGTCAGCAGCTTCTGGGAGGACGCCGATCGGTTCGGTGCCACCTGGTTCGGTGCCGTCGGCTCCATGCTGTCCGCGCTCATCACGCGGGGGCGGCCGCCGGCGCCGGTCCTGCGGCGCATCCGGACGATCCTCGCCGCACCCATCCCCGACGAGGCCTACGAGTTCTTCGAGGACGAACTCGGGGTTCCGCTCCTGCAGATGTACGGCCAGACCGAGGCCAACGGCCCTCTCTACTCCACCGCCGAGCGCCGGCGGCGCGGGGCCGTGGGCTGGAGTTGTGCCGGCTTCGACGTCCGGGTCGCGGCCCCGGACGGGACCGAGGCCGGGGCCGGAGAACTCGGGGAGCTCCAGACGCGGCCCCGGCATCCGCACATGCTCACCCTCGGGTACTGGCGGCGCCCAGAGGCCACCGCCGAGGCATTTCGCGACCTGTGGTTCCACACCGGGGATCTGGTGATGCAGGACACCGACGGGTTCATCTGGTACGGCGGCCGCCTGACCGACAGCCTGCGCAAACGCGGCGAGAACATCTCCGCGTTCGATCTTGAGCACGTGGTCCGCCGCGCACCCGGCGTCCGCGAGTGCGCGGCGCTCGCCGTCCGTGACGAACTCGGCGGCGAGGACGACATCAAGCTGGTGCTGGTGCTCGACGATGACGCGCCCTTCGATCCCGTGTCCTTCCGCGACCACTGCACACGATCACTACCGCGCTTCGCGGTGCCGAGGTACGTCGAGATCGTCGTGGAATCGGCTCTCGTCCGGGGACCGGGCACCGGTGCGATCCAGAAGCATCTCCTTCCGGCGGGGATCACCGCCGACACGATCGACCTCATGGAAGCGGCCGCACCGGCGGCTGCGGACTGACCTCAGCGTCCGAATCGCAAACGTGGACCCCAACCCGAAAGGAAAGAACATGAACGTCCTGGTCATCGGGGGAGCCGGACGGGTGGGAAGGCGCGTCGTGGCCGAACTCGCCGAACACTCCGACCACGACATCACTATCGCCGACCGCGTGGCGCCCGGCGGTGCGACGGCCGCCTTCGTCGAGCTGGACCTTGCCGACGACGTCGCCCTGGCCCGCGCCCTGGCCGACGCCGACGCGGTGGTCAACACGGCGGGACCGTTCGACCTGTGGGGCGCCAAGGTGCTCGACGCCGCCATCGAGCACGGCGTCGACTACATCGACGTTTGCGACGACCCGGCCGCGACCCAGGAGCTCATGAAGCGCGACCCCGCCGCTCGCGCATTCGGTGTCCGCGCCGTCGTGGGGCTCGGCGTGAGCCCGGGTCTCACCAACTATCTCGGTGTGATCGCCGCGCGCGACCTCGATGAGGTCGACAGCGTCGCCACCTTCTGGGGAGACTCCCGCGAAGGCATGGACCTGGACGAGGCCACCCGGCACGCCGACGCCCTCGCCGCGTCGTTCACCGCCGGCCGGGCCGCCTACACCCACCTCATCCTGCAGACCGCGGCCGAGGTGCCGGTCTGGCGCAACGGTGAACCGGTCAACGAGCGGGCCTGGAGAACGGCCTACCGGGTGCGTACCTCCAACGGCGAGACCGGCGTCTACCGCGTGATCGGCCACCCCGAGCCCGTCACCATGCCCCAGGCGATCACGCTCCGCAACTGCGTCAACATCGGCACTGTCAACGTCGGGACCGACCGGCTCATGCTGCCGGTCCTCGATCGGGTCGCCGCCGGTGAGCTGACGCCCGAGGAGGCCATCGCCGACATCGCCGCCCGGCTCACCGAGCACCCCGAGGACCTGGTGTCCGAATCCCGAGGCCCGCGCCTGCCCAGGCTGATCGGAGCGGTGGCCACCGGCACCGCCGGCGGCAGGGAACAGGGGATCATCGTCTTCCCCGGTGGACCGGTCGACGGCTCGATGAGCCTGGAGACGGCACGCCCGGCGGTCGTGGGCGTCCTGCGTATCGAGCAGGCCCCCGTCGGCGTCCACGCGCCGGAGGGCGCCTTCGACGCCGACGCCTTCCTCGAGCACTACGCCGCGATCTACTGGGACGGCGGCGAGACCTTCCTCAAGGATGTCGCCGGCCCCACGGCCCTCACCGTCGAGGAGAGCTGAGATGGCCTTCACCTGGGAATCAGCCCTGGAGGAACTGCGGCGGCGCCACGAGGAGGCGCGCCGACTCGGCGGCGCCGAACGCGTCGAACGCCAGCACGCCCAGGGCCGCCAGACCATCCGGGAACGCATCGGCCAGATAGCCGACGACTTCACCGAGGTCGGCGAGTTCGCCACGTTCCCGATCCGTGACGCGGCCGGAACGGAAGTCGGCACGCTGCCGTCGAGCTACGTCTGCGGCCTCGGGACGGTCGACGGGCGCCAGGTCGCCATCGGCGGCGAGGACTTCACCGTCCGCGCCGGGGCGCCGCAGACCTACCTCGACCGGTGGAAGGGCGGCATGGGCGGCTTCGTGGAGGACCTCGCCCACGAGTACCGCATCCCCCTCATCCTGTTCATGGAGGGCATCGGCGGTGACGTCTCCGCTCAGGACGAGAAGGGCCACTCCTACCTCGTCAGCTCGATGAGCTGGCGGCGCAGCTTCGAGCTGATGTCGCAGGTGCCGGTCCTGGTCGCCGTGCTCGGCTCGGCCGCGGGAGGCACCGCGGGGCGCGCGGTGGTCAGCCACTTCAGCGTGATCAGCAAGGGCAGCGTGCTCTTCGCCGGCGGGCCGCCCGTCGTCCGGCGAGCCCTCGGCCAGACCGTCGACAAGCACGAACTCGGCGGCGCCGAGATGCACACGAGCGTCTCCGGGGCCATGGACAACCTGGCCGAGGACGAGGCCGACGCCATCGACCAGCTGCGCCGCGTGCTGTCCTACCTTCCGCAGAACGTGTGGGAACTCCCGGCCCGAGGTGACCGGAGCGACCCGGTGGACCGCTCCTGCGACGAGCTTTTGAAGATCATCCCAGAGAACCGGCGGCGCCCCTACAAGATGCGCGAGGTGATGCGCACCATCGTCGACCAGGACTCGCTCTTTGAGATAGGTCCCGGCTGGGGCCGGGCCGTCATCACCGCCTTCGCCCGTATCGACGGCATCCCGGTCGGGGTCATCGGCAACAATCCCATGCACCTCGCGGGCGCCCTGGACGGCGCGGCCGCCGAGAAGCAGATCCGCTTCGTCGATCTGTGCAGCACCTTCCACCTCCCGATCGTCTACCTCGTCGACGTGCCCGGGTTCATGGTCGGCCCCGAGGCCGAGCGCCGCGGGGTTGTACGCATGGGCATGCGGGCGATCCAGTCGATCATCGAGGCCGAGGTGCCGGTCGTCACCGTCCACGTCCGCAAGGCGTACGGCATGGCGGTCTCGGCGACCTCCAACCCGGACGCGCTGGGTCTGCGCATCGCCTGGCCCAGCGTCGAGTGGGGCGACATGCCGATCGAAGGAGGCGTGGAAGCCGGCTTTCGCCGCGAGATCGAGCGGGCCGATGACCCGGAGGTGTTCCGCAGGCAGGCCGAGGAACGCCTGCTCGCCCTCGCCGATCCGTGGAAGACGGTCGAGGCGTTCGGCATGGAGATGATGATCGATCCCCGCCAGACCCGGAAGGTCGTCGCCGATTTCCTCAACGCCGGCCTGCACGCGATGCGGTCCCGCGTCGGTCCCAGTGACCGCCGCTGGAGCATGCGCCCCTGAACGCCGCGACTGATTGGAAGCAGTAATCATGCATGAAGTACGCACCGAGCTGACCGCCAGCGTCTGGAAGATCGTCGTCCCGGTCGGGGCCTCCGTCCGTCAGGGGGACGAGATCGCGATCCTCGAGTCGATGAAGATGGAGATCCCGATCGAGGCGCCGGTGAGCGGAGTCGTCACCGAGTTCCTCGTCGAGGAGGGCGCGGCCGTCCAGGAGGGCGACCTCCTCGCCCGCATCAGCGCCGACTGACCGTTAACAGGAGTTTCGATGTTCAACTCCCTCCTGATCGCGAACCGGGGCGAGATCGCCGTACGCGTCATCAGGACCGCGAAGCGGCTCGGCATCCGGACGGTAGCGGTCTTCTCCGACGCCGACGCGAGCGCCCGGCACGTCGAAGAGGCCGACACGGCCGTCCGGATCGGCCCGTCGCCCGTCGCCCGGTCCTACCTCGACGTGGACGCGATCCTCGCCGCCGCGTCCGCAAGCGGCGCGGACGCCATCCACCCCGGCTACGGGTTCCTCTCCGAGAACGCCGATTTCGCCCGCCGGGTCCAGGCGGCGGGCCTGGCCTGGATCGGCCCGAGTCCCGACCGCATCGCCGAGATGGGCGACAAGATCAGGGCTCGTAACCTCATGGCGTCCTATGGCGTGCCGGTCTCGCGCGGCACGTCACAGGCCCTGGCCGACGCGGCCGCGGCACGTGCCGAAGCGACGCGCATCGGCTACCCCCTGATGGTGAAGGCCGCCGGCGGTGGAGGTGGGATCGGCATGACGGTCGTCCGGCACGAGGCGGATCTCGACTCCGCCTTTCAGACCGCCCGGGGCCGGGCCGAGCGGATGTTCGGCTCCGCGGACATCCTGCTGGAGCAGTACATCGAGCCCGCCCGCCACGTCGAGGTGCAGATCCTCGGCCTGAACGACGGCCGGGTCCTCGTGCTCGGCGAACGCGACTGCTCGATGCAGCGCCGGTTCCAGAAGGTCATCGAGGAGACACCCTGCCGGGGCATCTCCGACGACCTGAGGGAACGGATGCTGGCCGCCAGCCGTCGCGCGGGGGAGAGCCTCGGCTACCGCGGGGCCGGCACGCTCGAATACCTCGTCGACCCGCGGACCGAGCAGTTCGTCTTCCTTGAGATGAACACCCGGCTGCAGGTCGAGCACCCGGTCACCGAACTCGTCACCGGGATGGACCTCGTCGAGGCCCAGTTGCTCGTGGCCGCCCACGAAGACGGCGAACTCGCGGAACCCGCTCGCGAGAACCATGCGATCGAGCTCAGGATCTACGCCGAGGACCCCGTCAGGATGCTGCCCTCACCTGGGCGCCTCGAACAATGGAAGGAACCCGTCGGCGAGCACATCCGCATCGACTCCGGCTATCGCGCCGGTGACGAGGTGAGTCCCTACTATGACCCCCTCCTGGCCAAGCTGTGCACGGTCGCGGCGAGCAGGGCAGCAGCGATCAAGCGCGCCCGGCAAGCCGTCGGCGAATTCTCGGTCACAGGGGTGAAGACCAACCTGCCGCTACTGCATCGTGTACTCGAGGATGATGCCTTCATGAGAGGAGACTTCGACACGCGGACCCTGGCGCGCATCGCGGAAGGGTGAACCCGCAGGAGCGGAGCATTCATGAACCGCTCCGGCTGGTTGCGTCCATTCGCCATTCGCGGCCAGTCGGTCTCATCCGGGTACATGAGCGCTTCCTCGATCTGCGCGCGTATGGCGGTCAGCGGGCTGCGCAGGTCGTGGGAGGCGTCGGAGGCGAATCGGAGTTGCTGTTCGACCGCCGACTGGGCCCGGTCCAGGGTCCGGTTCGCGATCTCGGCGAGGTCTCGGAGCTCGTCTCGGTATTTCGGTACCGGCACCCGGTGGCCGAGGCCGCTCGCGGTGATCTGGGCGAGCTTGCCGCTGATGGCGCTCACCGCAGGGTCTTGCCGACGGTGCGGTAGGTGCCCGCCGCGGTCGCGCCGACGAGCAGGAGCCAGCCGACAGCGAGCGGGATCAGCAGCCGAGGGCCCACATACCAGGGGACGTCGGCGACGGCCATGTCGAGCCGCCAGACGCCGTTGTCCCGATGGAAGGGATACTCGATAATGATCTTGCACCGCCCGGGGAACACCGGCCCGTCACACCGCCTCTCGGTCGCGAAGGCGTCGACGTCGGGCTGCAGGTTCGTCATCGGCGGCTTGCCCGCCATATCCGGGGTGGCAGCGACAATCGTCCCGACCTGATCGAACAGCTGAACCGCCGCGCCTGACCGGCCCGCCGCCAGGTGGGGGGATACCCCGCCGCGTACCTGCTTGGCCACGTTCACCGCGTGGGCGACGAGCTGCTTCGTCCGGTACTCGATGGCGGCCTCCCGCACCGCCACCAGGACCAACGCCGCGACGGCGGTGCAGATCAGCTCTACGGGGGTTCCCCGGGGAGGACCCTACTACGGCAGCTCCACCCCATCCCGGACCGATCGGCGGTCGGTGCGCCCAGCCCGCCCATCCCGGCTGGCCATGAGACGGCAGGCGAGATCCGAGACGGTTCCCATGTTCACTGTGACTCGCTCGACGAAGGAGGCGCCCGACTTTGTCCCAGCGGCAGCGCCATGAGTACGCCGCAGTCCTTCCTCATGGCCTCCCGGTCGCCATTGGCAAGCCACCCAGGAGTTCCCCATCCTGACAAAGCAGGGCGGGTGCGCACCGCCTCCGGACCTGATCCGCCAGGTTCGAGCCGGTGTACTTTTGAGGGATGTAACGACGCCGGTTCCTCGCGTGCTCCTCTCCATCCCGCTACCGGACCCGCACCATCTGGCAGTACTGGCACGTCCCGGCTTTGTCAGGACTGCTCCCACCCTCCGACCCGGATCAGGTGGCCCCCAGCTCCAACTCCCTGCTACGACAGGGCAGGCGGCGAAGGTCTTTCACCTCCACTCGAATCACAGCGCCTCAGGGCGCAGACCGTTCGACGGCACCGGAACTCGTGGTTGCGTGTCCCGGAGCAGCGTGCAGGCTGCTGATGGTGAGAGGTTCGGCCAGGGTGGCGAGGTGGGCGGCGAATTGGTCGATCACGGCCAAGGCGGCTGCGGAGTCGTGGTCGGTGAGCCAGCTGAGGCCGAGGCCGTCGATGACGGTGACGAGCAGGCGGGCGAGTATGGGGACCGGGACCGTCCAGCGGACCCCGGCCTGCTCGGCCCATGCGGTCAAGGACCGGTTGGCGGCGTGGAGGTAGCCCGCGTACTGCTGCCGTGCCAGGTCGGCCAGCTCCGGGTTGCGTAGGGCGTAGGTCGTGATCTCGTACAGGACGAGCTGCTTGTCGGGCGGGTCGATGATCGCCTTCCACAGGACGTGCAGGCCCGCGCGTACGCTCTGCTCGATGTCGGGGAGCGGATGAGTCGGCAGTTCGGCACGGTCCGCCAGCTCCGCGACGGTGACCGTGATGAGCTCACGCAGCAGCTCGTCCTTGGAGCGGAAACAGTAGTGGAACACGCTCTGCGGCATGCCCGCCTCGGCGGTGATGGCTCGAGTCGTGGCCTCGGCGATCCCGTCTCGCGCGATCACGCGTAGCGCGGCGTCCAGCAGCATCGCTCGGCGGTCGGCCGCCGCCAGCCTGGTCACTTCTCCTCGCCTCGCTCCCTGCAGATCATTCCTAGGCAGGATGCTATCAGGCATCCGACTTGGTCGATTGACATATTCGGGTGACCAATACACACTGGCGCTCACTCCCTGCGGTGACCGGCGTCACAGTCCGGCCCCACCGCTGTCCTGAGAGGCGGCCGCGCATGTCGCAACCCGAGTCTCGTCCGCAGAGCCCATCCCCGACGCTCCGGGCGAACCTGAGCGTGTCGAAGATCGTCTTTTTCGTGATCGCGGCGTCCGCCCCACTCGCCGCGATGATCGGAGTGCTGCCGCTGTCGTTCGCGCTCGGGGGCGGCGCGGCGACGCCGGTGATGTACGTGGTCGCGGGCGTGATCCTGCTGTGCTTCGCCGTCGGATACGCGACGATGAGCCGTCACGTCACCAGCAGTGGGGCGCTGTACGCGTACATCCGCGCCGGGCTGGGCCGCCGGTCGGCCGTGGCCGCCGCGCTCATCGCGCTGCTCTCCTATAACGCGCTGGCCGTGATGCTCGTGGGGGCGTTCGGCTACTTCACGCGGCTGATCCTGCAGATCGGGTTCGGCTTCACCGCGCCGTGGGCGGTGTACGCCGGGATCGCCATCGCAGTCGTGGGGGTACTCGGATACCGCAACATCGACATCAGTGCCAAAGTGCTCGGGCTGCTGATGGCCGCCGAACTGTTCATCCTGCTCGTGTTCGACCTCTGCGTGGTCGGGAACAAGGGCGTCCAGGCCTTTCCGCTCGCCTCGCTGGACGTGTCGACCCTGAGCCAGGGGGCGATCGGGCTCGGCCTGATGTTCGCGTTCAGTTCGTTCCTGGGCTTCGAGGCCACCGCCGTCTACGGCGAGGAGACCCGTGACCCGCAGCGGACCGTACCCGTCGCGACCTACACCGCCGTCGCCGTCGTCGCCGTCTTCTACGGCCTGACGAGCTGGATCTCGGTCGGCGCGATCGGCCCGAACCACGTACGGTCGGCGGCCGAGCAGGAGCTGGGCAACCTGTTCTTCACGATGGCTGAGCAGTACGCCGGCAAGACCGTGTCCGACGTGATGACGCTGTTTTTCCTGACCAGCCTGCTCGCGTCGCTGCTGGCCGCGCACAACTCGGTAAACCGCTACATGTTCGCGCTCGGCCGCGAGCGCATCCTGCCGAGCCGGTTCGGCAGCCCGCACCCCAAGCACGGGTCGCCCGCGCGGGCCAGTCTGGTCCAGACCATGATCAACATCGTCGTTGTGGGCGGCTTCGCCGTCGCCGGACTCGACCCGTACCTCACCCTCTCGGTCAGCATGTCGGCGCTCGGCACCCTCGGTGCCGTGCTGCTCCAGGCGGCCGCGGCCGCCGCAGTGCTCGGCTTTTTCTGGAACCGGCCCGACCGGCACTGGTGGAAGACCGGCCTCGCGCCCGTGCTCGCCCTGCTCGGCCTGGCCACCGCAGTCGTGCTGATCGTCGCGAACTACGCCGAGCTGACGGGCGTGCACAGCGTCGTCATCAACTCGCTGCCGTTGCTGTTCCCGGTGGTGGCCGTCGCGGGCTGGCTGTACGCGCTCTGGCTGCGCCGCGAGCGGCCCGAGGTGTACGCCGTCATCGGGCGCTCCGTACCCCGTCGGCCCCCGGAACCGGCCGACATCACCGACGGCACACCCCGATTCCCGTCGGCGGCGAGCGCGAGTGAGCCGACCCGACCCGAGTGACCTCGACCCGACCGTCACACTCATCCTCGGCCAAGGAGCAACCATGCAACACACCGCAGGCGATCCGCTGACCGTCCTCGTCGTCGGAGGCGCGGGAGCGATGGGGCGGCACACCGTCCGCACCCTCGCCCAACTCGGCTCGGCCAAGCACCTCGTCGTCGCCGACCTCGACATCGAACGCGCCGCGCGACTCGCCGACGAGATCGGCCCGGTCGGAGAGGCCCTGGCCCTAGACGCGACCGACCCCGAGGCGATGCGCCGCGCTTTCGCGGGCTGCGACGTCGTCGTGAACACGATGGGGCCGTTCGCGCACTTCGGGACCCCGGTCCTGCGCGCCGCACTCCAATCCGGCTGCGACTATGTGGACATCGACGACGACTGGGAGGCCACCCTCGAGGCCTTCGAGCTCGACGACCTCGCGCGTGCCAACGGCTGCCGCGCGGTGATCGGAATGGGCGCGAGCCCCGGAACGTCCAACCTGTGCGCGGTGCTCGCCGCCGCCCGACTCGACACGGTGGAGGACCTGTTCACCGGCTGGCAGCTCAGCTCGGCGGTCGTGGAGCCGGAGCCGGACTACCCGCCGTCCGGGAACGCGGCCGCGGCCGCCCAGCACTGGCTGCTCCAGTGCAGCGGCACCATCCGGGTATGGGAGGGGGGCGCGCCCGCCGAGGTCAAGCCGCTCGACCGCGTCGACTTCCGCTTCCCCGGCGTGGGCGACGTGCACGCCTTCACCATGGGGCATCCGGAGGCGATCACGCTGCCCCGTGCGGTCGGCGGCCTGCGCCGCTGCCTCAACCTCCAAGCGGGGCCGACCGAGTTGTTCGACCATGTCCGGCCGATCGTCGAGGCGTACGAAGCTGGGCGGATCACGCTCGCCGAGGGCGCGCACCTCGTGGAGAGCCGACCCGACATGGAGGGCATCGGCACAGACGCCCCGCTGCCCGACATCTGGGCGCTCGCCCGTGGCACCCGCGCTGGTCGGCCGACGTCGGTCGCCGTGTACCCCCACGCCAAGCTGCCGGGCAGGATGGGAGGGCACACCGGCATCCCGCTGGCCCTCGCGGTCGAACTGCTGTGGCAGGGCCGGATCGACCAGGTCGGCGTGCACACTCCCGAGACCGCGATCGACCCGGAGGACTTCTTCGGGCTCTACGCGCGGCTCACCCAGCCACCGGTCGGTTCGGTCGACGATGTCCTGACGATCGTCGAGGAGTCCACGGACGGAGCTTGACGCTCGCCTATCTCCGACCGGCGTCAGCGCCGCAATTTGGGCAAGTCTGACCCGCTGGACGCCTACGCCGCAGCCGACGCCATGCTGGCCGGCCGAGCGCGCGCACTGCCCAAGGGCGGCGACGGGATCGCCGAGTCGATCCGGGCCGTGCACCTGGCCCGCTCAGGCGCGATCAAGGCCCGCACCGCCTGCATCAACGAGCTGCGCAGCCTGCTGGTCACCGCACCCACCGAACTGCGCGAGCGGATGGCCGGCACGTCAGCCCAAGCGCTGGCCGCGGCCTGCGCGTGGCTGCGCCCGGCCGCAGAACTCGCCGATCCCATCCAGGGCACCAAGCTTGCCCTGCGCAGCCTGGCCCACCCGCTACCAGGCCCTGACCGCCGAGATCGAAGATCTCGATGCCCACCTGGCGGCCCTGGTCGCTCAGGCCCGCCCCGAGCTTTTGGCCGTGCACGGAGTCGGGCCCGAGACCGCTGCCCAGCTACTGATCACCTGCGGCGACAACCCCGACCGGCTCGCCTCCTCCCGCCCATACGGCCAGCGCGTTGAGGAGGCCGGGGAAGCGGGTGTCGAGGTCGGCGCGGCGCAGCGTGACGGCCTTGTACCCGTCGTCGGCATCATGGCCGCGGCGGCCAAGGGCACCGCCGGCGGCCCCTACGTCGCGTACAGCGGCATCTCGATGGACGCCGCCCACGTGACGGGGGCTGCCGCGACAAGTTGCGTGATTCGTCGGCGAAGTTGCTCTTCACTGTCGAGGCACTCCTTCGGCAGGCACGTTCGGCGGCGCACCTGGTCGGAATGACCATGAGCGGGTGATCGTGCTGGATCCGGTTCCCGGCCATCCATCGCTCCAGGAAACACACGGAGGGGGGACCTCGGCGAGCCTGGCGGACGCCGAGGTGAGCACGCTTCTACGCGCGTGCCCCGACGATGCGAAGGGCCAGCTCGCAGTAGTGGTCGGCGATGTCATGGTCGCTCCATTCGCCGTCGTCGCGGTACCAGCGGGCGACGTCGACGCCGAGTGAGAGCAGCGCGAGCGCGGTCATGCGCGGGTTGGCGGTGTGGAACACGCCGCGCGCGATGCCGGCCTCCACGATCTGGCGCATCTCCTGATCGATGGCCCGCCGGACGGCCCGGATCTCCGCGTAGTGCTCCGCGCTGAGGGCGGAGAGCTCGTAGTTGACGATGCGTGCGCTCGTGTGGCTGCGGGCGTGAAACGTGACGAACTCCCGGACGGCGGTGAGGAGCTGCTCCGCCGGGTCGTCCGAGCTCGCCCTGCTCTCTCGCAGGAGCCGCAGCGTGGCCTCATGTCCCGACCGGGAGATCTGGTAGAGCAGCTCCTCCTTGGATTTGTAGTGCACGTAGAGGGCGGCGGGGCTCATCCCGGCCGCCGTTGAGATGTCGCGGGTGGTCGTGCCGTGGAACCCCTTGGCGGCGAAGGCCTCCACGCCGGCGGCGATCAGCCGGTCGCGGGCGTTCTCGGGGCGGCTCTCCCTCGTCTTCGGGTGGGCGTCCGGCACGTTTTCGCTTTCTGTGATCTTCCTTTTCGGCCCATACGGCCGGGGCGTTGACAAGGATGTCGCAATTGGGGAACGCTAAGCAAGCGCTTAGCGGTAAGCAAGCGCTTAGTTACTCTTCTCGTGCGAGGTGCCGGTGAGACGCAGCATTTACGACTCCGACCACGAGGCGTTCCGTGGTTCGGTCAGGGAGTTCCTCGGCCGGCACGTGGTCTCGCACACGGACCGGTTCGTCGAGGAGAGGGGATTCCCACGGGAGCTGTGGATCGAGGCCGGCAAGCAGGGCTTTCTCGGCCTTGAGGTCCCGGAGGAGTACGGGGGCTCGGCGGCGGGGGACTACCGCTACAACGCCGTCCTCGCCGAGGAACTCGCCGGGGTCACGGCGGCGCTGGCGTCCTGCCTCGGCATTCACTACGACGTCGTGGCGCCGTACCTGGTGGAGCTCACCGACGAGGAGCAGAGGCGGCGGTGGCTGCCCGGGTTCTGCTCCGGAGAGCTGGTCACGGCCATCGGCATGACCGAGGTCGGCGGCGGGTCAGACCTGGCCGCGTTGCGCACCACGGCGGTGCGCGACGGGGACGCCTGGGTGCTCAACGGGTCGAAGACCTTCATCACCAACGGCTACTCGGCGGACCTGATCATCGTGGCCGCGCGCACCAGCCCGGAAAAGAGGGCCAAGGGGATCACGCTCTTCGCCGTCGAGGCGGGGATGGAGGGCTTCACCCGCGGCCGGAAGCTCGACAAGGTCGGCCAGACGGAGTCCGACACCGCGGAGCTGTTCTTCGACGACGTCCGGGTGCCCGACGCGAACGTCATCGGCGAGATCGACCGTGGCTTCGCCCACATGATGGAGCGCCTGCCGCAGGAGCGCCTCGGCGCGGCGGTCGGCAACATCGCCCACGCCGCGCAGATCCTCAAGGAGACCATCGAGTACGCCAAGGAACGCAAGGCGTTCGGACAGCCCGTGGGCTCCTTCCAGCACAACAAGTTCCTGCTCGCCGAGCTGGTCACGCGGATCGAGGTGTCCCAGGCGTACGTTGACCAGGCGGTGATGGCGCACGTCGAGGGACGGCTCACGGCGGTGGACGCGGCCAAGGCGAAGTGGTGGTCGGCGCAGGCGCAGAACGATGTGCTCGACGCCTGTGTCCAGTTGTACGGCGGCTACGGCTACATGAACGAGTACCGCGTGGCCCGCGCCTGGCGCGACGCCCGCGTCACGAAGATCTGGGCCGGCTCCAACGAGATCATGAAAGAGCTCATCGGCCGGGACCTCGGTCTCTGACCGTCGACACGAACCCGGAAAGCAGAGGGAAACACCCATGCCCGAAGCAGTCATCGTCGCCACCGCCCGGTCGCCGATCGGCCGCGCCGTCAAGGGATCGCTGAAGGAGATGCGGCCGGACGATCTCGCCGCGCGGATGGTGCGCGCGGCACTGGACAAGGTGCCCGAGCTGGACCCGGCCGACATCGACGACCTGATCCTGGGGTGCGGCCAGCCGGGAGGCGAGTCCGGGTTCAACATGGGCCGCGCCGTCGCGGTCCTGCTCGGCCTGGACGGCGTCCCTGGTACGACGGTCAACCGGTACTGCTCGTCGAGTCTGCAGAGCACCCGGATGGCGATGCACGCGATCAAGGCAGGCGAGGGGGACGTGTTCGTCTCCGCCGGTGTCGAGACCGTCAGCCGATTCTTCAAGGGCAACGCCGACGGACTCCCGGACACCGAGAATCCCGTGTTCGCCGAGGCCGTGGCGCGTACCAGGCGGTTCGCCGAGGGCGGCCGGACCTGGTCCGACCCCCGGGAGAGGGGCGATCTGCCGGACGTCTACATCGCGATGGGACAGACCGCGGAGAACGTCGCCCAGCTCAAGGGGATCAGCCGGGCCGAGCAGGACGAGTTCGGCGTCCGCAGCCAGAACCTGGCCGAGAAGGCCATCGCCAATGGGTTCTGGGCGAGCGACATCACCCCCGTGATGCTCCCGGCCGGCACCGTGGTCAGCAAGGACGACGGCCCGCGGGCGGGCGTGACCATGGAGGCCGTCGCCCGGTTGCAGCCGGTGTTCCGGCCCGACGGGACCGTGACCGCGGGCAACTGCTGCCCGCTCAACGACGGAGCCGCCGCGGTGGTCGTGATGAGCGATACCAAGGCGCGGCGGCTCGGGCTGACCCCGCTGGCCCGCATTGTGGCGACGGGCGTCTCCGGGCTCTCGCCGGAGATCATGGGGCTCGGCCCGGTGGAGGCGTCCCGACGGGCGCTCGCCCGCGCCGGGATGACCATCGACGACATCGACCTGGTGGAGATCAACGAGGCGTTCGCCGCCCAGGTGATCCCCTCCGCCCGCGAACTGGGCGTCGACGTCGACAAGCTCAACGTCAACGGCGGCGCGATCGCGGTCGGCCACCCCTTCGGCATGACGGGTGCCCGGATCACCAGCACGCTCATCAACTCCCTCCGGTTCCACGACAAGCAGTTCGGCCTGGAGACGATGTGCGTGGGCGGCGGCCAGGGGATGGCCATGATCCTTGAGCGCCTGAGCTGAGAGCGCGATCCGAGTGAACGGCCGGAGGAGAGACGGGGATAGACGGAGATGACGAGAAGGTTCGAGGGCAAGACGGCGATCGTGACGGGCGCGAGCCGCGGCATCGGTTTCGCCATCGCGGAGCGGCTGGTCGCCGAGGGGGCGCGGGTCTGCGTCACTGCCCGCAAACAGGAGGCGCTGGACGAGGCGGTCAAGGCGCTCGGCGGCCCCGGTCACGCGATTGCGTCCGCCGGAAGGAGCGACGACGTCGAGCACCAAGAGCAGACGGTCCGGCGCACCCTGGAGACGTTCGGCAGCGTCGACATGCTGGTGAACAACACCGGCATCAACCCCGTCTACGGACCGATGGTCGAGCTCGACCTCGCCGCCGCGCGTAAGATCTTCGAGGTCAACTGCCTCGCCGCCCTGTCGTGGATCCAGCAGGCGCACCGTGCCTGGATGGGGGAGCACGGGGGAGCGGTCGTGAACGTGTCGTCCGTCGCCGGCGTCAAACCGGCGCCGGGCATCGGCTTCTACGGCGCGACCAAGGCGATGCTGACCTACATCACCCAGGATCTCGCGGTCGAGCTCGCCCCCGGGGTCCGCGTCAACGCCGTCGCGCCGGCGGTGGTGAAGACCAGGTTCGCAGCCGCTCTGTACGAGGGGCGGGAGGAGCAGGTCGCGTCGGAGTATCCGCTGAAGCGGCTCGGCGTCCCGGAGGACATCGGCGGCGTCACGGCCTTCCTACTCTCGGAGGAGGCGGCCTGGCTCACCGGTCAGGTCGTCGTGGTCGACGGAGGGCTGACCCTCACCGGAGGCGTGTGACCCGCGCCACGCGACAGGCCAACAGCACGGCTTTCAGGCGCTGCTGCCGCTCGGTCCCGGCGGCTGAGTTTTGCTCTCCAACGGGCAGGTGTGGCGCTTGTTGATCCACGTGGAGGACATCGCAGACGCGTTCGTCGCACTACTCGACAGGGCGGTCGGCGTCCCGTCGCGGGACGGTCAGTCGCCGCGGTAGACGGCGGGGCGCCGCTCCATGAAGGACCGGACGCCTTCGAGCACGTCCCGGCC
>NZ_JBFALK010000036.1:0-62886 GCF_040656155.1 Microtetraspora glauca | reverse complement strand
TCCGCCGCTACATCGCCTGGCGTAACCGCAACGTCGATAACCCCCGCCTACGCCGGATCGTGAAGAGGGCAAACGTGGCCTGACACGGCACTAGTCAGCGTCCGTGGGGCGTCGTCGTGACGATCATCGGTCATGAGGGCATCGGCGCCTCGATCGACGGGGCAGCAATCGATGGTGCCTCCGGCCACGATCGGGCGTGGCTAGACGAGTACCCTGCAGTCGGGTCTGAACTGGAGGCCGTTGTCCAGACGATCGGGCGGTGGTATCCCCCCGCATGGGTGCGTCTGACCATCCGCGCGCGCGATCTTGAGCTTTTCCAGTGGACGTGTGACTTCTGCGCCCTTCCCACGACCCTGAGCCCGGGAGGCGATGGCGTTGTTATGGACGTTCGAAGCGCCGACGGACCGGGGAGCCATTCTGTTGCCGCTCATCGCGGATGCTTGGCCTCTCGCCTACATGAGCAGAGTCTCGAACGACATCGTGTCGATCACGTTGGCCGTGAGCTTGCCAATCACCCTGACGCTAGCTGAGCGTCGTGCAATTGGGCAGGGTGGCAAGGGGCGACCACGGTCACTCATGACCGGCCCCGCGCGCAGGTCAGCGGCTCTGACCGGCCGTGATCATGCGGTTTCCAAGCTGACAGCGCGGGTTCGATTCCCGTCACCCGCTCCACTGTGATGTCTCAACACATCGGAAACCCTCGAACCTACGGGCTCGAGGGTTTCGGCTTGTTCTGGGGTTGGTAGTCGCGGCTGGGATCGATGTTCAGCTCGCAGAGGAGTCCTCCGGTGGCGGCGTTGACAACCCGGACCTGGAGGTCGGCGAGCAGGACGACGTCGGTTCGGGCGTGGGTTCGTCCGATGCCGATGTGGTGGAGCCGTCCGTTGAGCGCCTATATGGGGACGCGTCCAGAAGCCGGTACGACAGGTCGACGTCGATCAACGGCCGGGCCCGGGCACGCCGTGTCGTCATAGACGATCCCCGGGGGATCCTGGAGCCGCATCACGCCATCAAGCCCGATAACCCGGTGCGCGCCGGAGAAGGTGCTGCTGCCAGACCTGGTTTTCCTCGAAGTGGTTGTCGTAGAGGTCCTGGGCTTCGAGGATGCTCTCCAAGGCGGCCTCGCCCTTGGCGACGCGCTGCAGTTGGCGGAAGTACTCGAAGCGCTCTATTCCGGGCGTGACGACGATCAGCAGATCGGCCTCGGTTCCGGGGGCGGCGGCGAAGGCGTGGACGGCGCGGGGCGGGACCACGACCAGGTCTCCCTGCTCCGCCGTGAGGACGCGTTCTCCGGTGAGGATCTCGGCCGTCCCCTGCAGGACGTAGAAGAGCTCGCTGGCCCTGGTGTGATGGTGCGGCGACGCTCCCGAGGCTCCCTGCCCGAGGGTGATCCGCTGAGCGCTGAGAGCTCCCCCAACCTGACTGCTGTCGGCATACAGTCGCCCGGTCACCTGGGCGGTCGTGAGGATCTCGGTCTCCGCCTCTCGTACCACCACGACGTCATGGGATGAAACAGGTAGTGACATATGACAGCGCCCCTCTCGTCGTCGACAGAGTGCTCCTCTGTGGCGACGTTGCCAACACCTTCGGAGTGAGCCTGATGGTCCCCTGACGCCGCCCCCTCGCACAGCTGTCGCCGTGCAGTCGCACTACCTGCCGCGGGGTGAGCGAGGGATCGTGGTGCAGGATCCGATCCTCCATCACGCGGATGCGAGGATCGGGGTCGAGACCGAAGGCCTCGGCCATCTGCCTGCGTCCTTCGGCGATGAGGGACAGCGCGTCCGCCTGCCGGCCCGCCTGGTAGAGCGCGTGCGCGGTGAGCACACGCAGCCGCTCCCGGTACGGGAAGGCCGCCAGCAGCCGTCCCAGTTCGGGGACCAGCACAGGGCCGAGCCCCTGAGCCAGATCGGCCTCCGCCGCGTCCTCGATGAGGCCCCTGTGCAACTCGGCCAGGTAGTGCGCCTCGTCACGGATCCATGGCCCGTCGGGAAAATCCTTCAGCGGCGCCCCGCGCCACTCGGCGAGTGCCTTGCGCAGATAGGCCGACGCCTGCGCGCTGTGGCCCGCGGCGAAGAGCTTGCGGCCCTCCTGTGCCAGAATGCGCACCCGTCCGATGTCCAGGGACTCCTGCCGGACGGTCAGGCGGTAGCCCCTGGAGCGCCTGGTGAGGATCTCGTAGTCGCCGCGTCGCTCCGTACCCGGCTCGAGGATCCGGCGCAGCTTGGACACGTACGCATGCAGGCTGTTCACGGCGACGCGACTGTTCGCGGTCTCCGGCCAGATCACGTCGATGAACTGCTCGATGTCGATGGTCTTATCTGCCCTGAGCATCAGCGCGCCGAGCACCATGCGCTGCTTTCTGGGGCCGAGATCAAGCGACGTGCCGTCAGCCGCCAGCACCGCCGTCTCACCGAGTAGCCGGAAGTCCATGATCTCCTCCATGAATGACGGAAGGCCCCTGGCCGGGGCCTCCCTCGGCCGGCCTGAATGAGAGCGGTTACTGTGCGGGACGGCCGATGAAGCTGGTCCGGTTCCGCTCAGCGATCTCGGTGATGAGCGGAGCCAGTTCCTCCATCGCGCGCCCGGGGGGAACGTTCGCGTCGAGGTCGGCGAAGAGCTTTCCGGTGCCGTCGGTCAGGCTGAAAGCCAGGAACTTCGCGGCCTTGCTGCGCACCTCGATGGTGTGCACGGCACCAGTGGGTACCGTGATCGACTCGCCGGGGCCCATCTCGTACCGCTTGGAGCCCACCTGAACTGACATCCTGCCGTGCAGCATGTAGTACGACTCAGGCCAGGGGTGCCGGTGCGGCGGGACGAAGCTACCTCGCTCGCCGTCGATCTCGAACAACTCGTACTCACCATTGGTGTGCTCCGCGCCGACCTTCACCGTGGCGGTGCTGTCGACCGTGAACAGCTCCCTGCCCTCGCCGGCAAGGCTGTGGTGAATCTGCTGGGACATCGAATCTCCTTCTGTGACACTGGGGTCGCAGTCCCCGGTGCTACTGGCATTCCGCTCTCACGTTAAGAACCAGGTGCGGCTGCGCTCCATCCCACGCGAAGGGGGATCTCGCCCGGCTGGCACCCCCAGGAATCTGGGATGGTGGCCGGCGGAGGACTCTTCGATACTGGGACCATGGTGAACCAGGCACGGGCCCGCGAGGCCAGGCGCGCCCTATCCGCCGTCGCGGCGGCCGGCCTGGGCCCGGCCGACGTCCAGCAAGAGGCGATCGACGTGGTCGGCCAGGTCGTGCCGTACGACGCCACCTGCTGGGCGGCTGTGGACCCGCAGACCATGCTGCCCACCGGTTCGGTGACGGTTGACCTCAACCCCTCCAAACAGCAGGAGGCACTGTTCGCCGAGATCGAGTACGGTCCTTCTGACTGCAACAGCTTCGCCGACCTCGCGCGGAGGCAGGTCCCCATCGGCCGGCTCTCCGACCAGCCGTTCGGCGAGGTCGTGCGCAGTCGGCGCGTCAACGAGCTCTACAAGTCCATCGGGGTGGCCTTCGACCTACGCGCGTCCTTCGTCAGCGACGGTGCCTGCTGGGGGATCGCCGGCCTGATGCGCGGCCCTGGCGGACCCGACTTCTCCACGGCCGAGGCAGACTTCCTGGCCTCGGTCGCTCCGCTGATCGGCATAGCGCTGCGGACGGCGAACAGGAGCAGGATGCCCGGCACCAGTGCGGGCTCCGGCGGCCCGGTCGTGATCGTGCTCGATGCTGGCGGCGAGTTCAAGGGCGCCACGCCCGCCGCCCTCGAATGGCTGGAGGCCTGGGAGGCGACACGCCCCGGCTGGCTCAACGTTGCACTGCAGGCGGTGGCCGCCGCGCTGTCCGGTTCCCCTACCGGCACGGCCTACGCCCGCATGCGTGACCTCTCGGGGACCTGGGTCGCGCTCCGCGCCGCGCAGTTGATGCCGCTGGACTCGTCGGCCGAGCGGGTGCTCATCACCGTCGAACCGGTGCCCGTCGACGAGGTGATCGGCATCATGCTGACCTCCTACGCCCTCACCGCGCGGGAGCGAGAGGTGTGCGAGGAGGTCCTCACGGGCCGTTCCACCGCCGAGATCGCCGATCGGTTGCATCTGTCGGCCTACACCATTCAGGACTACCTCAAATCGATCTTCGCGAAGGTCGGCGTGCGCAGCCGCAACCAGCTCGTCGGTCGTCTCCAGGGTTCCTAATCCAGGGACAGGACGCTAGCGATGGAGCGCCGATCGCGTTTGACGACGTCTTCGGTCATCTCTTTCGATCAGAGGGTCGAGTCGGGGCAAGTGAGGCTCGATCAAGGACCATTCCTCGTCAGTGAGGTCTCCACGCGCCATGGCGATGGCTTACGGCATCAGAGCTCAAGGCGCAGGCGAATCCTTCTGATCTCAACTCCGTACAGGCCCTAGTAGCCCTGCTTTCCTGGCGCGGTTGGACCTTGAGCTCGTGAGCCAATGTGCTGTTCATATGCACGATCCGGGTAGAGCTACAACTGACGCAGCACCTGCATAGCATCCCTCTCCATGCGCGAAAGATCATGGAGAATGACGCGGGCCTGCTCGAGATGCCCCACGTCGCCGCGCTCTCCAGCCTTCGTGATCAAGATGGCCACGTCCGTCCACAGGGTGGCGGCCTCGGCGTACAGCTTGTGACCGGCGCGCAGGTTGCTGTCGTCGATCAGCTGGACGCACTCGCCGAGGAAGTCGCGATAGAGGGCACGAAACAAAGCACCGCCGGTACCGGCTTTCTCCATGAGGAGGGCAGCTTGCCGTAGGTCCTGCTGCGGGTTACCGGCGCGCAGCAGCCATTTGGGCACCTGCTTGGCGGCTTTCTCGATGCCCCGGTGGCCCAGGTTCGCGATGGGAGCGGCCAGGAAGGCGTCGGCGCAGTCTTTGATGGCGGGGATGATCTGGTCCTGCCAGCAGGGCGAGTGCTCCGGCAGGGTGATGGTGAAGGATCGGTTTCTGGCGGTCATCGGGCCGCGTTCGGTCCGCGCCATGGCCAAGCTGGCCCTGCTGGTGCGCACCGCCCCTCCCTGCTGGTCGGTGTCCACCAGGTGGACGTCGTGCTCGTCGTAGCCGTACATGGCGACGACATGGCCGCCGAAGTGCACCTTGGACCGGAAGTACTCCAGGTGATAGCAGTCGAGTTGAAGGCCGACCGGCCGACCGGCATCGATGGGGGCGGCGACGTTCTCCCACGCCTTTCGCGGTGATGTGGTCTCCTCGACGAGTAATGTCAGCCCCAGCCTGGCGGTCAGGTTCCTGGTGAGGTCGAAAGGCTTGACGCGGCCTCCGAGAAAGGGGAACTCCATGCCCTTGCTGTCCCAATAGATGAAGGACAGGCCCGAGCCCAGCCCGAACAGCATGGGCTCGGACAGATCAAGTCCCTCATGCCGCAACAGCACTCCCAGCGCCGTCGTCTCGCAGTGATGCATGCCGCGAGCCTCGATGTCCTTCACGATGGTCATACGTCGCTCTCCTCAACCCCTGGGCGATCAGCGTGCCGGCTACTTCCTTGACCAGCTACCAGGATCGTCAGGAGTAGCGTGAAGCCTCCCATAGGGGGAGAGTCCAGCCGCGTGATCCACACCTCGCCGGGGGTCGGCTCGGCGAGTGCCGACTCCCATCCGGCGGGCGAGCCCCGAGGTTGGCCGGGGCCTCGCCATGGTGGATCTCACTGTCGCGCATGTCATACGACATCACCGCGGCCGCGCTCCTGCTCTTTACTGAAGCAGACCGCTTCATCGCTGGTCATCGTTCCGCCAGAAGAACCCACACCGCTGGAACACGTGTAATTGCGGGCCCGAAGAGCCCAAGATGCCCCGAGAGCGGTACCCCGAGAGGGCGGCGGTCTCGTCGTCACCGTCCGCTTCCCCTGTCCATAGCCCCACCCGCGTCGTGTTCTTCGAGAAGGCGGGCCATCCGTTTCTCGTACGGCCGCCAGTCGAGGCCCCTGCTCTCAGCCCAACCGTCGTCGTGGCAAGCGCGCAGGTGACGGGGGTGCGCATCTCCGATGAGGGTGACGACGTCGCCCCGGACGCCCTGGGCCCGCATCCGCGCGATGATCTCCAGCGCTCCCCACAGGTTGGTGCCGGTGGCCGGTCCCACCGGAAGCCCGGTCACCTGGCGGACCCACCGCGCAGCGGCGACGCTGGCCGCGTCCGGCACGGGGACGACCAGGTCGATGAGGTCGGCGACGAATCCCGGCTCCATCCGCGGGCGGCCGATGCCCTCGATGCGGGAGGGCATGCCCGTGCTGTAGTCGGGGGCGTCACTCGCCCAGCCGGGGAAGTAGGCGGAGTTCTCCGGATCGACCACCGCCAGCCGTCCGGGCAGGCCGCCAGCACGGAGGCGGCGGCCGGCGGCGGCCGCGGTCGCGCCGGTGCCCGCGCCGACCACGATCCAGCGTGGGCATTCAGTGACCTGCTCAAACAGCTCGTCGGCCAGGCTGCCCCCGCGCCACCCGACGGTCGCTGCCGCCGTGTAGTGGTCCACGTAATGGCCGCCCACCGCGCGGGCCAGCTTCTCGGCCTCCTCGTAGATGGCCAGCGGCGGGTCCACGTGCCGGTAGCTCCCGCCGAGCCGCTCGACCTCCTCGCCCGAGGATTTCTTCGGCATGACCGCGATGTACGGCAGGCCGAGCAGCTGGGCGAAGTAGGCCTGGGCGACGGCCATGGAGCCGCCGGTGGCCTCGACGACCGTTGTGCCCGCCACGATCCGGCCCGCGGCGATCGCGTCGGCGAGCAGGGCGCGGGCAAGTCGGTGCTTGAGGCTGCCGGTTGGCTGGGCCGACTCGTCCTTGAGCCACAGCCGGACTCCCCACGATGCCGGCAGCGGGAATTCGCCGAGCGGCGTGACGCCCACCCGTGCCCTCTCGTCATCCAGCAGGGCGAGCGCCTCGGTCGCCCACGTACTGATCACGCGACCAATGTACGTCTGGGAACCCGGGCTTGGCTGATCAGCGATCTGGATGAAGGATCTCCATCGCCCGGAGCACGTCCGCGGAACATGATCTGCTTCGTACTCATCGTCGGGCCAGGCAGGGCGAGACCGACTTGCACGTGTTCACGTGGCCCCGCTACCTCGGACTGGACATGGGGTGAGGTGTCTGCCAAAGCGGCTTCTGAGCTGGGTGGTACTCGCGCCAGATCGCGGCGCCTGCCTCGTTGTAGCCGACGAGTTGGAATCCTTCAAGGTAGATGTCACCTGGGCGCCGGTAGCTGCCGGAGAACAACCGGACGCCGATCTTCCAGGGATCGGCTCGCGTGTCGGCGGTCACTCTCCGACCGTCCTTGAAGATCAGTGCGACCCGAGTGGTCTGGGCGGTGGTGACGCCGAACCAGCGGTCGCCATGGTCCCGGAACTCAACGGGGTACTTACGGTCGCCCATGTCGGTCATCAGGTCCTTCGACCGGACCAGGTGGATGCCGACTTCCTGGCCATCCAGCGTCCAGATGAGCGTTTTGTCGGGAGTCTCGTACGCGTTGGCTGTGAGGCCTCCGGGCATCCGCATGGCCGAACCGAGGGGGTTGCTGTTGGCTTCCGGCCCGAGATGGTCGGTCTGCTTCTTAACCCGTTCGATGACCCGCCCCTCGGTGTCGGTGAACGTGAATGCCGTTATATGCGCCTTCGATGGCACGCTCACCGTCCAGATCGACAGGGGTGCGCCCTCGGGCCGTTGGAGCCTACCGACAACTGTGGAGCCGTCCTCGGCAACGGCCGAGACCCCCGCCACACCCTCACGGGCGACCCCGTAATACAGCACCGCCTCCGGCAACGGCCATGACGCTGTCGCCCCTTCCTCCCAGGCCTGTTCCTCCTGTGGCCGGGTGTCGATGAGAACGTTGCCGCAGGATGCGTCGCTTCCACCGTCTCTTGACTGAGTGGCCGTACAGAACGCCGTGCCGGCCACACCTTGTGCGTCTGTCGTCTTTGCAAACCAAAGGAGCATCGGTCTGTGCTCCGATGGGTTGTCGAGGATCAGTCGGTCACCAAGCGCTGTCTTGTCCTGCATGACATCCGCATAGATGTCACCATCACGTGCTGTGCTGGCATAAGCGGTCACAACACCGGTGCCGGCCTCGTCGTTCTGTGCGCTTCCTATGGCCAGGAACATCGGTAGAGCGGTTGCGGCCGCAGCCATTGGGACCAGCGTGAGTAGCCAGATGCGGCGCTGCCGCGAGCGGAGAGTGCGCTTGCGCACCTCGATCCACGCCTGAGGGCTGGTTCCGTAGGTGTGGGCGCGTGCTTCGAGTGCCGAACGCAGACGGTCTTCGAGCTCAGTCATGACGTCTCCAGTACTTTGCTCAGAGCGGCGATGCCGCGGCTGGCGTGTGTTTTCACCGAGCCCGGCGATACACCAATGGCCTCGGCGATCTCACGTTCGGATAGATCCAGCCAATAACGCAGGACAAGAACCTCACGCTGACGGCGCGGCAGGCCGTCCAGGGCGGCAAGCAACTCACGATGCTCTTCAGAGACGATCGCGATGTGCTCGCTGCTGGGCATCGGACCGGACGGTTCTATGCGGCACAGCCTTGCCACTCGTAGATGACGCAGCCGTTTACGGGTCAGGTTGCAGACAGTCACGCGCAAGTAGCCAAGCGCGGCCCCGTCGTCCCGTAGCCGACGCGAGTGCAGGCGAGCGAACGCCTCCTGAACGATGTCTTCTGGATCATCCGCGCCGAGCAGCCCCGCCAGCCGTACCAATGCCCGGCACTGGCTCGCGAACAGCTCCGCGAATGCCGAGACCTCGCTCGTCCTCGTCGAGGTGTCTATCACACCTTCAAGACCCTCGAAGGGGCGGTTCGTTGACACGTCGAAGGACAAGGATCAAAGGTACGTGTTTCGCACGTGCGATCAGAGCGTGCAGCCACGGCGGCCAGCACCAAGGCGGATCATGGAAGTGGAGGCCGGGGAGACCCATCTCCTTGACCACATCCACCCAGCGCGTCCAGGTGTTGAAGCCGCTCCGCCGATCAGGCAGGCGAGGCGTGCGCGCCGCGCGGAAAGATCCCGGTCACGGGCTGATCGTCGGGGCATGGGGAGAAGCATGCGGCGCCGCACAACCAATGATGGTTGCTATAGCCAGTGAACATGTTCGCCCTCTCTCTCATACTCAATCCCTGTGCATGTGAAGAACAAGACTGTGATTATGCGAAATACATCAGGACACTCGTGTGCATGAAGCCTCCCGGCACTGCCCCAGGCAGCGATAGGACGCTCATCGAGCATCTGGCGCACGTACGTTGGATCGCCGGTGGAACAGGAGCCGGCAAGAGCACAGTGACTATGGCGCTGGCCCGCCGACACGACGCCCGGCTCTACAACGGTGACCGAGCAGAACACGACTGGGTGGCCCGAAGTACGCGGCAGCATCACCCTCACCTGCACGCCCTATTGGGCGCTGCGCCTGGACAGGTATGGGCGGGCCGGTCGGCACAGGAAGTGTTCCAGTCGATGGCCAGCCTGCATGGAGAGGTGATCGGCTTCCTCATCGAGGATCTCCTTGCCCTTCCCAATGACCGGATCGTCCTGGTCGACTACTTCGGCGTCCTGCCCCGCGATGTCGCGCCCCTGCTTGCCGGCTTTCACCAGGCGGTGTTCTTGCTGCCTTCCCCCGAGTTCCGTCGGCGTGTTCTGGCCATGCGCTATGCCGACCCTCTGCGAGCCCGAGCCACATGGGGATCCCACGGTCCAGAAGAAATGCTCGCCAAACGCCTCGCCCGAGACGCGCTGTGGGATGAGGAGGTCCGCCAGCAAGCCACCGCCCACGGGCTGTGTACGGTCTCGGTAGACGGCACCCGTCCCGTCGAAGACCTCGTCACCGAGGTGGCCACCCATCTCCGCCTGCCTCAGGCGCCGGGGTGCTCTTGAACTGATTCTCGTACTGCAATAGCTATTGCAACAGGGGCACATCCGCGTCCGTGATCGCCTTGTCCGCCCCACGTGCAGCGTGCTGATAGATCATCGCCGCCCTGACGTTGTCGTGCCCCATCCTTGCCATCAGGTCCTTGAGGCCCCCTGACTCGGCGGCGAGCATGTTGCCGGTGCGTGGCATGGCCAGCGTTGCGAGGCCGGACGCATTGCTATGGCGAACAGGTTGAGTGCGGTGCGAGGGACGACGGGGGTGTCATCGAGGCGACTCCGAAACGATCACGAGACCGCTTGGCTGAACCTTCACAGGAAGAAAGCGAGAGCCCGCTCGGCCACAACCGGGGCTGATTTCTGTTCGGATGGCCCCAAATGGTTGAGGCCGTCCAAGGTTTCGAGTGCGGCGTTGGGCAGCGTGTCGCGGAGCATTGCGAACTCGGCTCGGTGCGCGGGCGACGAGCGGCCGCCCACCAGGAGCAGCACTGAGCTGGTGACGTTCGCGAACTCGGTGAGCCGACCCTGTTGGGCTGCAATCTGCTCGTGCTCGACCAGACAGGCCTCCAGAAGGGGCCGCATCCGCTGCCAGGTCGGCCCGCGGAATCCCACACGCAACGCCATGCGCAGATACCAGTGGGGCAGTTTGGTCATAATGGCCGGCGCACCGCCCGAACCTTGGATGAAATGAACGAACGCGCCGTAGGGGTCACCCGCGCCCAGCCGTTCCCGGTACGGGGCCATCCAGGCGGTGGGCACAGGGGCGCAGGGCACTCCGGGCTCGTAGACCGCGATGCGATCGAACAGCCGGAACGAGCGTGCGGTCTCGAGGATGACCAGTCCGCCGTAGCTGTGTCCGAACGCTAGTCGCGCCCCGGTCTCCGCCTGGACAGCGAGGAGATCTTCTACTTCCTTTCCCAGGGCGTATTGGGGTCCCTGCGGGCCGCTGGCGCCACGCCCTCGCCGGTCGACGATGTGCACCGTAAAGGAGCGGGCCAGCGTGGAGGCCAGCGGCAGGTAGTCCTCCGAGGTTTTCAGAGTGCCACCGACCACGATGAGACCCGGTCCGGCACCCATCGTCTGATAGCTGATCGCCGTGCCGTCTGCTGAAAAGATGGTGCGCTGGCGTAACGACGGGGTCTGGATGCCCTGGTTCACTTGCCCGCCTCCCGCTCCAGCCGGTCGAACGTCGCCAGCAGCCGCGCGGTGTGCTCGGCATACTCCTCGTACGGCACGCCACTCTGTGCAACAACTGCGGCCAGCCGGTCTTCGAACCCCTGCTGGATCGAGGCCACCAGCTGCTTTCCCTCATCGGTGAGGCTCAGCCGTCGGCGGTGCCCCCCGGCCGGGTCGGGCTGGACGTCGAGAAGCCCGTCGGCGGCAAGGACAGCGGTCATGCGGCTTACCGACGGCTCGGTCACACCGAGGTATTCGGCAAGGGTCCGTTGCGTCGAAGCCCCCAGCTCCCCCACCAGGGTCAGCGCCACAAAGCGGCTGTAGGACACGTTGTGCTCCGCCCGCAGGATCCGGTCGGCCGCCCGGTCCAGCCGGGCGGTGAGCACATGCAGGTTGAAACTCAGGTTGCGTTCCACGTAGTAGAACTTAACATGCTAACTTAGCCGCTGCAAGTTAGTCGTTGCCCACGAGGGCATCGTCGAGTACCGACGTCTGGCGGAGATCATTCACGTCGCTTGGTACGGCTGGGCGTTGCAGAAGACAGGCGTGCCCGTTGCGTGCCCGTTCGGTCGGCGATCAGCGGGAAGCAGCGGGGACTCACGGTGACTCGACCACATCAGGTCCAGGTCAGCGTTTGCGCAGCCCAGGAGGCTCGGTCTTGAAAGACTTCCCAAGCTGACAGCGCGGGTCCGACCCCCGTCACCCGCTCTCAGAGCGAATCAGGGACACATTCCCGGCCCGGGCGTCTGTGTGCGCGCGGTTGAAGTCACCGTGGACCATTCCGATGACTCCCTGGTGGTCGTGATGAAGGTCCAGACCGAGACCCCGCGCTGATCGCCCGTGCCGCCGGAGCATCAGGCCGGACGGTTCTCCATGGAGATCGACACTACTGAATGAGGCCCGTCCATCAGTTCCTCGTCCAGACACACGCCGCTTTCCATTTACGGGTCGAAGATGAGAACGGGTGGGTGGCTCGGCGAAAACTAGACTTGCGCCATGCCCATCTACCTGAGCCTGCTCGACGGCGTGCGGTGGCGAGGGCAGCCGGTGGTCGGCGAGAGGGCTCAGGCGCTGCTCGCAGCCCTCGCACTCGCCTGCCGGACCGTGAACGCGGACCGGCTCGTCGCAGAGGTATGGGGGGACGACGAACCGGCCAATCCGGCGAAAGCGCTGCAGGTCCTGGTGTCGCGGACGAGGGCGGTCGTGGGGTCGGAGGCGCTCGTCACGGAAGGGGGCGGCTACCGGCTCGAGGTTCCGCCCGACCGGGTCGACGCCGGTCGGCTGCACGATCTGGCAAGCCGGGCGCGGGCGCTGCTCGTCGAGAATCCGGCCGCGGCGGCCGCGGCCGCGGAGGAGGCGCTCGCGCAGGGCATCGGGGCGCTGCCGCCCGAGGGCGGCGGCCCGCTGGCCGAGGTGCGCCGGCTCGCGGAACGCGACCTGGCGTCCGCGCGGCTCGTGCTCTCCCGGGCCCGGAGCCGGAGCGGCGACCACGGCCCCGCCCTGCCCGGCCTCGAGGAGGCCGTGCGCGTCCACCCCGAGGACGAGGGGCTGCTCACCGACCTCCTGCGCAGCGAGGCGGCGGTGCGCGGGACGGGCGCCGCGCTGGACCGCTTCGAGCGCTACCGGTCGGACCTGCGTGAGCGGATCGGCGCCGACGTCGGCCCGGAGCTGCGGCGGGTCCACCAGGAGCTGCTGGCGCTCGACAGCCCCGTACGTGCCGGCGTGCGGTTCGACACGACTCCGTTGCTCGGCCGCGGGGACGACCTCCGACGGGTGCGGGCACTGCTCGCCACCTCCCGGGTGGTCTCGATCCTCGGCCCGGGCGGGCTCGGCAAGACCCGGCTCGGCCATGCCGTCGCCCGCGAGGCCCCGCAGCCGGTGGTGCACTTCGTCGAGCTGGTCGGCGTGACCGCGGCCGAGGACCTGGTCGGCGAGGTCGGGTCGGCGCTCGGCGTCCGCGACTCGGTGACCGGACGCCGCACGCTCACCCCGCGGCAGCGCGCCGACATCCGGGCCCGGATCGCCCAGCAGCTCGACGTGGCCCCGACACTGCTGGTGCTCGACAACTGCGAGCATCTGGTGGAGGCGGTCGCCGACCTGGTCGCCTATCTGACCGCGACCACGCGGGAGCTCCGCGTTCTCACCACGACCCGCTCGCCGCTGGCGATCGCCGCCGAACGCGTCTACCCGCTGCCCCAGCTGGGAACCGGCGACGCCGTCGAGCTGTTCCGCGACCGCGCGACCGCGGCCCGGCCCGGCGTACGCCTCGACGAGGAGGACGTGCGCGCCGTCGTGGCCCGCCTGGACGGCCTGCCGCTCGCGATCGAACTGGCCGCCGCGAAGGTGAGGGTGATGTCCCCGGCCGAGATCGCCCGCCGGCTGGCGGACAGGTTCGCGCTGCTGCGCGGCGGCGACCGGAGCGCGCCCTCACGGCACCAGACGCTGCTGGCGGTGATCGACTGGTCCTGGAACCTTCTCGGCGAGCGGCAGCGCCTGGCCCTGCGCCGCCTCTCGGCCTTCCCGGACGGCTTCGCCCTCGACGCGGCGGAGGAGGTGCTCGGCGGAGACGCTCTCGGCGACATCGAGGAGCTCGTGGAGCAGTCCCTGCTCACCGTCGTGGAGACGGCCGACGGCGTCCGGTACCGCATGCTGGAGACGGTGCGCGAGTTCGGCCGGGTGCGGCTGGACTCGGCCGGCGAGACCGCCGAGGCGCGGGCCGCCGTGCGCGCGTGGGCCGTCGGTTACGCCGACCGGCACGGCGTTCGGCTGTACTCGCCGGAGCAGGTCGACGCGGTGGACCGGCTGCGTTCGGAGGAGACGAACCTCGCCGACATCCTGCGCGAGTCCCTCGCCGACCCCGACCCGGAAACGGTGGTCGTGCTGTTCTCCGCTCTGGGCGGCTACTGGACGATCCGCGGGGACCATCCGCGCGGCATCGTCCTCACTCCGGCCGTCGCCGCCGCGCTGACCGGCTGGACGCCACCGCCCCGGCTCCTCGACCGGACCCGGGTGGCCCTGAGCATGGCGCTGTTCAACACCCTCATGGTCTCCGCCGAAGAGATCGGGGGGCTGGTACGGATGTTGTCCGCGCTGGGCGCCGACTCGGCGAACCCGGCCATCCGGGCGCTGGTGACCACGCTGCTCACCACGGTGGCGAACCCCGAGAACGGCTTCGACACGCTGATCGCCGATCCCGACCCCATGATCCGCCAGATCGCGCTGCACTGGCTGAGCCACGGCCTGGAGAACGCCGGCGACCCGGCCGGCGCGATCGAAGCGGCCCGGGCCGCCCTCCAGCTCGTCGGTGACGACGACGGTCCCTGGCGCCGGGCCGTGCTGCACACCCAGCTCGCCGGCCTGTACGCGCACCTCGGTGACTCCGTGTCGGCCTCCGGACACGCCACCGAGGCGCTCCCGGTGCTCGAACGCCTCGGGGCGGTGGACGACGCCATCCAGCTCCGCGCCGCCCTCGCCATGGCGGCGCTCACCGAGGGGCGCCGCGACGAGGCCGCACGGATGATCGACGACCTGGAGGCGCTCGCCTCCCAGGGCACCTACGGCGGGGTCCTGTCGGCCGCCGCCGGCAGAGCCCAGCTGGCCCTCGTCGACGGCGACATCGCCGAGGGACTGCGGCGGCACCGCGAGACCGCCGAGGTGCTCCAGAATCTGCGCGTCCCGGGCACGCCGGACGGTTTCACACCGTGGACCATCCTGGGCGAGGTCATCGCGCTCTCGGCGTTCGCGCAGTACGGCGAGGGCGACGACGGCGCGGACTTCTTCGAGTCGCTGCGGACCAAGGTCCTGGTCATATTCGGTCCGGACCACACGTTCAGGGACTTCCCGGTGGTGGGGATGGTGCTCGCCGGGCTGGGCATCTGGGGCCTGCTGAAGGGGGCGCTGCCCGCCGAGGAGGCGGTCCGGCTGCTCGTGCTCGCCGACCGGTTCGCCTACAACCGGTTCACCCCGACGATGCAGTGGTCGGTGCTGTCCGCGCACGCCGAGCGGATCGCTCCCGGCGTGTTGTCGCGGATCGGGGCCGAATACGGCGAACAGCGCGGCCCCGACCTGCTGGCCGAGGCCCGTACCGTCCTGGAGCGGGTGGGCTGACACCGTCTACATCTTGCGGGAGTACGAGCGGACCGCCAGCGGAGCGAAGATCACGACGACGACCACGCAGCCGACGAGCGCCCAGCCGACCTCGGCTGTCACGGCCCCGTCGTTGAACAGGTCGCGCACCGCGGAGACGACGTGCGACACCGGGTTGACCTTCACGAACGCCTCCAGCCAGCCGGGCAGCGTCTCGGCGGGGACGAAGGCGTTGGACAGGAAGGTGAGCGGGAACATGATCATCATCGAGATGCCCTGGACGCTCTGCGCGGAACGCGCCATCGTGCCCAGCCAGGTGAAGATCCACGCCAGTGACCAGCCTGAGATCACGGTGAGGGCGATGCCGCCGACGCAGCCGAGCACGCCGCCGCCGGGGCGGTAACCGATGACCAGGCCGGTGACGAGCGTCAGCACCGACGCGATGCCGTAACGGATCAGGTCGGCGATCATCGGCCCCGCCAGGGGGGCGATCCTCGCGATCGGCAGGGACTTGAAGCGGTCGAACACCCCCTTGTCCATGTCTTCGCGCAACTGCACGCCGGTCGCCATGCAGACGGTCAGGGCCGTCTGGGCGAGGATGCCGGGGATCAGTACCGGGAGGTAGTCCGACACGCTGCCGGAGATCGCACCGCCGAAGATGAACGCGAACATCGCGGTGAACAGCAGGGGCTGGATGAGGACGTCGAAGAACTGCTCGGGCTTGCGGCGCATCTTCTTCAGGGCTCGCCGTGCCATCGCCAGGACCTGGACCCAGGTCTCCTGGACCGAGCTGCGGGACGTGGTGCGGGCGACCACGGCGGCCGGATCGACGCGCCGAGGGGCGAGGGGGGTCGCGGTCATGGTGCTCGTAGTGGTCATCGGGCCGCCTCCATCTGGGGTTCGTCGACGGCGCCGTGGCCGGTCAGCGCCAGGAAGACCTCGTCCAGCGTCGGTTTGGCGACGCTCACCGAGGAGATGCCAAGGCCTGCTTCCCGCAGGCCGATCAGGACGTCCGCGGCCCGGTTGGGGTCGGGGAGGGGGATGTTCATACGTCCTGATTCCGGGGTCAGGACCGGCTCCTCGCCCAGCAGTCGGCGGACGACGTCCGCGGCCAGGGCGATGTCGGAGCCGTCGGCGAGGCTGAGCTGCAGGGTCGAGTCGCCCACCTGGGTCTTCAGTGCGTCGGGGGTGTCTTCGGCGACCTTCCGGCCTCGGTCGATCACGGCAACACGGTCGGCCAGTTGGTCGGCCTCGTCCAGATACTGAGTGGTAAGGAGGATCGTGGAGCCGTCGGTGACCAGCTCGCGAATGGTGTCCCACATCTGGCCCCGGGTTCTCGGGTCAAGGCCGGTCGTGGGCTCGTCCAGGAAGATCAGGGGTGGACGGGTGATCAGGCTCGACGCGAGGTCCAGTCGGCGGCGCATGCCACCGCTGAACTGGGACAGGGGACGGTCGGCCGCCTCCTGAAGGCCGAATCGTTCGAGCAACTCGACGGCTATGGCCTTGGCTCGGGTGCCGGTCAGACCTTGTAGACGGGCGAACAGCCAGAGGTTCTCCCGGGCGGTCAGGTCCTCGTCAACCGAGGCGTACTGGCCGGTGACGCCCACCAGCTGTCGGATGCGGTGGGGTTCCCGCCGGACGTCGACGCCGAAGATCTCCGCGTGGCCGCCGTCGATCGGGAGCAGGGTGGCGAGCATCCGGAGCATCGTGGTCTTACCCGCTCCGTTGGGGCCCAGGACTCCGAAGATCTCGCCTTGCCGTACATGAAGGTCGATTCCGTCCACGGCCCGGAAGTCTCCGAAGTTCTTGACCAAACTCTCGGCCCGGACGGCACTGAGGTCCGCCATGACGCGTCTCCTCTCTCCGCCGGGTACCTCCCGGCGTCCGAGGAGAGCTTCCGCGTTGTCGGCTTCATCGCGGCTTCACGGTGGTTTCACCTCTGACCTGGCGGTTTCACCGGCTCCGGTGTGATTCTCCGCTACGGCGTGTCTTCGCCATTTGCCGCCGCACCTTCACCGTCCGGGAGAAGGGCCCGCGCGTTGTCCCCGCTCCCGCGAGCCGATGGGTTGAGGATCGTGATCCCCTGGCACCGGGCGGATGCTCACCGATCATGAGGAGCCGCGACGCTATCAGCGGTCCGATGTATTACTCCGGCCTGCGCGATCAGGTCGCGGCCAGCGGTGCGCCGATCTGGATGTCGAAGTACGCCACCAGATCATCTCCCTCGACAGCGCCCCGGCGGGCGTCGATGATCACGACCGTTCCGGCCACGATGCCGGCGAAGCTGGTGCCTGATCGCCGGGACTGTTCGATGCGCTCCCTGACCGGACGGCGGACCGCCTCGGTAAGAAAGGTGAGGCCGTGCGGGAACTCCTCGCTGAGCAGGTGTCGTTGCCGCCCCGACTCGATCAGGCTGCCAATGCCGAACTGTGCCGAGACGATCTGGTCACCACGGAGGGCGACACGGAAGTAGCCGTTCGACTGGGGGCGGTCGCAGCTCTGCTGGGGTGGATAGAAGCAGTCATAACCACCAGCCAGAAGGTCATCAACAGCGGAGCTCATCGCGGTCGCGTAGTGCTCGGAGCCGAACGGCCAGCGCCGCACGGAGGTGTCCCGGGCGGTGACGACCAGTCCGTTGTGCCCGTCGTAGCTGTAGTCCGCGTGTGTGTCCCGCCACCCCGTCCGGGGGATATCGTCACTCCGCCCCGTCGTACGGGTCTCGAGATCCCGATCGAAGTCGTCGATCTCCTGCCGCACGCGATCACCGGCGTCGGGCCAGATCGCGGTCAGCGCCGGTGCCGCGGCCGCGGCAACCTGATCGTCCTCATGGTTCGCCTGGGTGGGCGGGAACCACACCCAGGCGAGCCGGTCGGCGCGGTCGAGCAGGAACTGCGCCACCTGCGGATAGACCGAGTCCGCCTCGTCGCGGTGACCGATCCGGCACCACAGGGCACGGCCGTCCGCATTGGCTCGGACCTGCGCACAGAACCAACCGGCCTCCCTCAACGGCCGAGTGAGAGCCCCTGCCGTACCGTCGGTCGGGGCCGGTTCGGCCCGCGAGTTCTCACCCGCTGCGTCATGTTCGTAGACGTCGGCGGGCGGCAGCGACGGCGGCCCGTCCGACCGGGTGCAGCCCGTCAGCGCGAGCGGACCGAGGCACACGGTGATAAAGGCGATGACAAGCGCGCGACGGACCGGCCGATGTCGGCATGCGGGCGCGGAAAATGGGCGGGACACGGAGTTCATCGAAGCCGCGGCCCCCCAAGTCGGCAACTTCGGTCATCAAGCGCGGTGGCGTCGGGGCAGTCGGCGGCCTCCGCTACGAGCCCCTGCCAGGCCCTGTCGAACCCGATACCAAGGTCACCCGCTGCCCCTCGGTGGGCTGCTCCGCGAGCCGGCCGACGAGCAGGACGCCCGATGGCCGGCCTTGAGACCGGCGAGACCGATCATTTCGCTGGTGCCCGCCTCTGTGCCGGCGTGAGCCCGCCGCGATCCGGCAATCTCAACATCTGCCCGAGCAGAGCGGCGGTTCTCTCTTCGGTTACCGATGGGTTGGCGGAGCGGGCGAGGTCGGTCACGATGTTCAGTGCCGCATGAGTTCGGAAGCGAGTCTCGGACGGCTCTTCCTCCGGACACACCTCGGCGACCAGGCCGACCCAGGTGTCGACGTGCCGCCGCTGCGCGGCTCGCAGTCGCCGGAGGTCGGCCGGGGGCAGGTTATCGCTCTCCGAGAGGTAGACCGCGGCCAGGTCGGCCTGGTCGAACGTGATCTTGACGTACGCGTCGATCAGTCGGCCCAGGGCCTGCGCCGGTGTGTTCGCGTCGGCCAGCGTCGCGGCCACGGTGTGCTCCAGGCGGCTGGTGGCACGGTAGTAGGCGGCGGCCAGCAACTCGGCCTTGCTCGCGAAATGCGTGTACACACTGGAGGCGTTGATCCCGGCGGCCTGGCCGATGTCGGAGATGCTCACCTGGTGGTAACCGCGCTCGTGGAACAGCCGTATCGCCTCGGCCAGCAGCCGCTCGCGGCGGGGCAGCAGAGTGAACTGGTCGGGCCGATGACGCCGCTGCCTCTGTCGCGGTGCCACGGGCAGGTCAGCAGAGATCACGGCGGTGACACAGTCGAGGATCGTGCGTTCGGCCTTGGTTCTGGACAGGCTCGCGCGGTGGGTGGAGGGGCTCGCGATCACACTCAGTGCCGCGGCCGTCAGGAGCGCGGCATCGTGTTTGGCCAGTTCGGGCCGGAGGTCTAGCAGCAACTCGCGGAGCGTGCGCACCGCGCCGTCGAACGACGCGGTGACCACCGCCCGTTGCTCGGCGGGGAGATAGCGACCCTCCCACTGGTAGAGCCGCGCCATGGTGCGCCTGTCCAGGGTGTAGCGCGCCAACGCCCGCAGAGCGGCGTGCAGGCGGTCGTGGGGAGCATCCATGTGAGCGCCGGAGCGGACGCACTCCACGAAGCGGGTGACCAGTTCCTGGACGGCGGCGGCGAGGACGGCCTGTTTGGTCGAGAAGTGCCGGTAGATCGCCGGGCCGGTGATACCGACTTCCTCGGCGATGTCCTCGATGCCGACATTGTGATAGCCGCGAGCGCAGAACAGTTCCGCGGCGACGAAAGCGATGGCCTCCTTGCGATCCTTCGACCGTCGGCGCTGGCTTGTTGGCATGAACCGAGTGTAGCGGCCGATCGGTGACGCCAGGATCGTGATTGCTCAGATCAATAGATGCCGCTGACCTGCGAAAACGGAAAATCAAGTAAGTGGAGATTCGGATGCCTTGACGATAGAACGTTGTTCGGGTTCTGATGGATGCGCTCAGTGCCCGGCGAAGGGAGCCAAGGATGGTCACAGAGGAGGACGTGCGCGCCGCGGTGGGGGCGCACACAGTGCCAGGACTGCTGCGGCGCAATGCCGATGCGTACGGAGACCTGCCCGCCCTGACCGGAGCCGACGGGCGCACCTGGACCTGGCGGGAGCTGTACGACCAGGTGCTGTCCATGGCGAGTGGGCTACGGGCGCTGGGACTGCGACGCGGTGACCGGATGCTCATCGGCATGTCCAGCCGCCCGGAGCACTGGGTCGTCGACCTCGCCGCGGTCGAGCTGGGCGCGATCCCGTGCACGACCTACGCGACATTGAGCCCCGAGCAGATCCGGCAGGTCGCCGTGCACAGCGCGGCGGCCGTGGTGGTGCTGGAAGGTCCCGCCGAGTTGGCCCGCTGGGCGCTCGCGCTGGCCGAGATGCCCGCGGTCAAGGTCGTCGTCATCGAGGACCCGGATGGCCGGCACACGCGCTACGCCGATCTGCTGGCGGCGGCGCATGAAACGCCGGTCGCGGAAGCCGGCCAGGACGACCCGGTAGCGATGATCTACACCTCGGGCACGACCGGCGATCCGAAGGGCGTGGTGCTGTCGCATCGCAACGTGCTCTATCAGTGCGCGCTCCAGGAGCTGGTCCAGCCGGTTCCCGCGCATCCCAGATCAGTCGCCTACCTGCCGCTCGCGCACATCGCCGAGCGGGTGCTCGGCATCTATCTGCCGATCTACACGGCGGGACACGTGACGATCTGCGCCGACCCCACCCAACTGCTCGCCACCCTGAGCAAGGTACGGCCGCAGGGGTTCTTCGGCGTGCCACGCATATGGGAGAAGTTCGCGGCCGGGATACAGCACATGCTGTCCGGCCTGGACGATGACCGTCGTGCCGCAGTCGGCCACGCGCGGGAGCTGGCCGCCGAGGCGTACCGGATCCATGCCACCGGGGACCCGCTGCCCGACGATCTCGCCACTGCGCTGGAGCGCGCGGACCGGACGGTGCTGCGCCCGATGCGGGAACGGATCGGACTCGCCGAAGCGGCCCGGCTGGGCAGCGGTGCCGCCCCCATCCCGGCCCAGGTGCTGGAGTTCTTCGGCAGCCTCGGCATGACGATCATGGAAGTCTGGGGCCTCAGCGAGACCACGGGCGCGGCCACCAGCACATTCCCCGACAACTACCAGGCCGGCACGGTCGGCCTGCCCATGCCCGGGATGGAGGTCCGGCTCGCCCCGGACGGCGAGATCCAGGTGCGCGGCCCCCTGGTGTTCCTGGGCTACCTCCAGCCGGATGGGCGGATCCAGGCGGATATGGACGCGGACGGCTGGCTGTCGACAGGCGACATCGGCAGGTTCGACGAGCGCGGGCTGCTGCAGATCATCGACCGCAAGAAGGAGATGATCATCACCTCGAGCGGCAAGAACATCGCGCCGAGCGCGGTCGAGTCACTGCTGCGGGCACACCCCTTGATCAGCTATGCGATGGTGGTGGGCGATCGCCGCCCCTACCTGACGGCGTTACTGGCGCTGGACGAGGAAGCCGCGCCTGCCTGGGCCGCGGCCCACGGCCTGGCCACTGTGGACCTGAAGGAGCTGGCCGCGGAACCACGCCTGCATGAGGAACTGGCCGCCGCCGTCCAGCGGGCGAACAAGGCCTTGTCGCGGCCGGAACAGGTGAAGGCGTTCCGCGTGCTCGACCACGCGTGGCGCCCGGACGGCGGAGAGCTCACCCCATCACTGAAGCTGCGGCGTCGCGTGATCCAGCAGCGCTACGCCGACGTGATCGAGAAGCTCTACACGGAAGGATCGTGACCTTGACCTTGACCGATGAGCGACGTGACTTCGTCGCCGCGATCGACGACTTCTGCAAACGCGAGGTCGGGACCCGCGAGCAGTGGCTCAAGCTGACCGACGGCGGCAGCTCACCGCACAACGCCGAGCTGTACCGGAAGATGGCCGAGCTTGGCTGGCTGGGGGTCGCGGTGCCGGAGGAGTACGGCGGCGCCGGTCAGAGCATGGTCGATCTACTCCTGTTCCTGGAGACGACCGCCTACCGGCAGGCCCCGATCGGCGGGTTCGCCACGTCCGCGATCACCGCCGCCTCGTACGAGAAGTTCGGCAGCGAGGAGCAGAAACGGCGCGTGCTCGGCGACTTCCTGAGCGGCAAGGTGCTGGCGGTGTCGATGTCCGAGCCCGGCGCCGGTTCGGACGTCGGCGCGCTGACCTGCAAGGCCGAGCGGCGTGACGGCGGGTGGGTGATCAACGGCCAGAAGACCTGGTGCTCCAACGCGCACATCGCTGAGCACATCCTGCTTGTCGCCCGCACCTCCACGGAAGACCGCAAGCACGACGGGCTCACCATGTTCTCCGTACCGGCCGGAATCGACGGTCTCACCGTGCGCGGCATCGACACGATGGGCGGCCGCGAGGTCAACGACCTTTACTTCACCGACTGCCTCCTGCCCGACGACGCGGTGGTCGGCCGGGTCGACCAGGCCTGGCGCCAGTTGATGGCGGGGCTGAACCTGGAGCGCATGATCATCGCCGGTCTGATGCTCGGCACCGCACGCAGGGTGTTCGACGACACGGTGTCCTACGTGCGGGAACGCCGGCAGTTCGGCCGTCCGGTCGGCAGCTTCCAGGCGCTGCGGCACCGGCTCGCCGACCACGCGACGGAGTTGGAGTGCACCCGGCTGCTGGTGCACGATGTGGCGCGGCGGATCGAGGCCGACCCGCAGCGGCAACTGCCGCGCGAGACGTCGATGGCCAAGCTGAAGGCCACGGAGTTCGCCAAGGCCATGGCGCTCGACGGCATGCAGATGATGGGCGGCTACGGCTACGCCACGGAGTACGGCATGGAACGCCTGCTGCGATCCACGGTGGTGTCCACGGTCTACGGCGGCACGAGCGAGATCCAGCGCGACATCATCGGAAAGGCCTACGGGCTCTGACAGTGATGACGCGGATGAGCGCCTCCCGCTGGGGTCCGACCCAGCGTATGGCTGACCTCGGGTCCTCAACGGGATCCGCCGGCCTCGGCCGGGAGGCGCTCATCCGCTGTCGAGGACCCCTCCCCAGAACGGCTCCTTGGGCTCGGCATCAAGCCGCTCCACGATGACGAACCGATTAGCGGAGGTCAGTCCATCCAACAGCACACGGACATCCTTTGAGGTCGGGCACTCCACCACGTCGCCGCGCTCATTCGATGCGCATGCCCGTAAATCCATGAGTTCAGCCTCCACCCCATGACCTGGTCATCGCCCCGCCTGGCGCCGAGCCGAACCTTGAACCCGTCGCCGTGGGCGGCTGGACGTCCACCCAAGAAACGCCACGTGGTAGCGGCTGCTCTCGGACAGGCCCCGGTGAAAGATTTCAAGGGTCCTGCCGTCCCGCACCAGGATGTAATCGCCGAGCTGAAACTCGGCCGCCATAGCTCCCGCTTCGAAAACCGTGTAGATAGCAGTGCCCCGGCTGTCCCATACGATCGATAACTACACGCCGAGCGTGTGGCGTACGTATCGGCGATCTGGAGGCCCGACCTCGATGCCGTTCTCGTCGAGCGCGTTGTAGATCGCTACCCGGTCCTCCGGGAAGATGAAGCCGACAGCGACCGCCCCCTGCGCCATGTCCTCACCTGCCCATTCGAGAAGCTCCACCGCTTGCAACCGCTGCCCCTCCAACGCGGCCAGCTCGCCGGGCACGCCCTCTCGCCACGCGAGCCGAAATCCCTCTCCGGCCCAATCCAGCGGCTGAGCCGGATCCACGGTGTTCCACGTGATCGAGATTTCATCGAACCTCTGGTGAACGATCTCGACTTGCTCGCCCTCGAAGTCCAGCAGAACCAGCCCGTCAGAGAACCACGCATCCTCATCGAGATCCCACACCAGCAGAGCACCGGTCAACCGCCGGCCTTTCAGCATGGCCAGTCTCCGGCCATGAGCAGCGGCGACAGCCGAACACCCCCTCAGCCACATCGGCCGGTAGCCGGCGACCCCGAAGTCGAACATCTGGCGATGATGTCAGGTGACGGCGCCAGGAGGTCGAGCCTGTGCGAACCGCGGCACTGATGAGGAGAGATCGGTGTCGTGCCAGAAGCAGACGGGGGAATCTCATCTGGCATTTTGCCTTCCGCTATGTCTTACGCCACCAGGGCCGCTACCCCGAGCGCGTGCCCGACGGCCGCCTCGTTGAACGCCCGAATCGCCGCCGTCTCCGCCGTCTTCACCCAAGCCAGGCCGAGGATCGAGGGAGGCAACCCCGTGACGGGGACGAAGCTGACATCCGGGCGCGCGTGGCGAGCCGCCGTGGGGGTGCAGAACAACATGCCGCCCCGGTCGAGCGCCACCTGGGTCAGGCCCTCCTGGCTGGTGGCCACCGTACCGGCCAGGGGAATGGGCCGGCCGGAAGGGGTTGCGGACGGTGCCACACGCTCGCGCCACGTGCGCGGAGCCGGGCCGTCCAGGCCGATCAGGGACACGTCGGCCAGCTCCTCCGCTCCGATGCTCGTACGGGCGGCCAACGGGTGGCGCGAAGAGACGCCGAGCTGGTACGAGACCCGGTTCAGCCCTTCGCCCGTCGCCAGATCGGGCTCGTCCACCGGGAGCAGCGTGAACGCGATGTCCACCTGTCCGGCCCGCAACTTGCCGAAGGGGTCGGAGAGCGGGATCTCCACCAGCTCGACCTCGCACCCCGGGTACTGGCGCTCGAAGGCACGCACGCTGCCGACGACGACGTCCGTGGGCGTGGCCAAAAAGCCGAGCCTGATCACGCCTGTCACCTCGCGGGCGGCCGCCTTGGCCCGGCTGACCGCGTTCGCGAGGCCGTCATAGGAGAGGCGCAGGTCGGCCAGGAAACGTTCGCCCAAGGTCGTAAGGCGCACGCGCCTGCTGGTCCGGTGGAAGAGCCGGCCGCCGATCCTGGTCTCCAGCGAGCGCATGAGCTGGCTCACCCGGCCAGGTGACAGGTAGAGGCGCTCGGCCGTACGCGCGAAGTGCAGCTCCTCACTGAGCACAACGAAGCACTCCAGCTCCCTGAACTCCATCTCCGCCTCCGGCTGATCGTTTAGTCCACCTGAACCAAGCTTTCGACCTTCGCCATTGTTCCCGCTGGTAGCCGGCAGAAGGCTTGCCGGCATGACCATGACTGATGTCTCCGCCGCCACGCGGGCACGCTGGCTCGCCGTGTCCTCGGTCGCGGTAGGCACCTTCACCATCGTGACCAGCGAGATGCTGCCCGTTGGCCTGTTGACCTCGATCGCCGCCGCGCTCGACGTCTCCGACGGGACGGCCGGCCTGATGATGTCGGTTCCCGGACTGGTCGCCGCCGTCTCCGCGCCCGTGCTGGCGATCACCACCCGACGGCTCGACCGGCGCGTCACGCTGTTGGGGCTGATGGCGCTGCTGGCGGTGGCCAACCTGACGGGCGCGTTCGCGCCGAACTACCCCGTCATGCTGGCCGCCCGGGTGCTGACGGGGGTGAGCATCGGCGGGTTCTGGGCCTTCGCGGCCGGCCTCGGCCTGCGACTGGTGCCCGAAGGGTCCGTCGGGCGGGCCACGTCGATCATCTTGGCGGGAGTGTCGGTGGCGTCGGTGCTGGGGGTGCCCGTGGCGACGTTCATCTCGTCGTTCGCGGGATGGCGGACCGCGTTCATCGCCATGGGGGCGCTGGCACTGGCCCTACTCGCGCTGCTGGCCGCCACCCTGCCGCCCCTACCCGGCGAACCCCGAGCCCGCGCGTCTGAGCCATTGCCCCACGAAGCCCCGGCCCACGCATCGGAAGGGCAGCTCGCGTGGCTCTCGGGCCCGCTCGGGGTCGTCCTCGTCCTGACCGTCCTGATCGTGTCCGGCCACTTCGCGGCCTACACCTACGTCCGGCCGTTCCTGGAACAGGTCTCCCACGCCGGTCCCGCCCTCGTCAGCACCGCCCTCCTCCTGTACGGCGCCGCGGGCGTGGCCGGTAACTTCGCGGCAGGCGCACGGGCGGCCAGGAACCCCAAGCCGGTCCTGGTCGCGCTGGCCGTGCTCATGGCACTCTCCACGGCGGCGCTGCCCCTGATCGGCCTGCCCCTGATCGGCCTGCCCCTGATCGTGCTCGTGGTGTGGGGCCTGGGCTACGGCGGTGTGGGGGTGACCCTGCAGCTCTGGATCATGCGGTCGGGCGGCGGTGAAATGGGCACGGCGCTCTTCGTCGGCGCCTTCAACGTCTCCATCGCGCTCGGCTCGTTCGCCGGCGGCCGGGTCGTGGACGGCGTGTCGATCTCCGCGGTCATGTGGGTGGGAGCGGCACTCGCTGTGGCCGGCGCGGCCACCGCCGTCATCTCGGGCAGGAGTGGGACGACCGGTTCATGAAGGATCGCGCCTGATCGGGGTGCCGCCCCACTCCGCCGCACGTCGAAAGCGTGATCTGGCCACTCCTCGCGTCCCCCATGCCCGCATTCGTCTCCCTCAGTACCGGCGACCGGCCCCGCGCTTGCTAGGTTTACGCGTCTACGCGAATTGATCAATAGGGAGACATGGACCGCAGCAGCCGACGTACCGAGGCCCTGTGGACCGCCGTCGCGCTGGGGACGGTGGCGCTGCTCGCGGCGGCCTGGGCGACGGTGAACCAGGCGTGGCCGTGGAGCAACGCGCTGCCGGACCGGTCGTGCTGGAACTCCATCGACCGGTCACTGTTGTCGGACGCGGCACGGCGTGGCGACACGTCCTGGGAGGTCGCCGAAGGTGCGGACCGATGGGGTGACGCGGAGTGCACCGTCACGACGGGCGACTGGCGGTTCAGCACCACCGTGATGAAGACGCCGCTCAAGGCACATCTGTGGTGGAGGCTCGGCATCGTCCCGCTGGGCCCCGGCCTGCCAGGGATGATCAGGCCCAGCGGCGACCGCGTCGAAGGCTGGCTCTATCTGCCCCCATGCGGGAACGAACTAGTCGCGGGCGACATGGGGTGTCACTGACGACAGCGGTGACAAGGACGGGCGAGGGCCTGGCTCATCGGGCGCCGGCCGAGCCGGTTGGCCCAGCCGTGCGGGTGCTGGGAACGATGCAGTGGGGTCCCACTGGCCCGGCGGGCGGCGGGTTGCCTCCATCTCCGCGGTAGGGCCGCCGACCCGCGTTCCGGTCCTTCTGATGACGCTCAGCGCCACACCCTCGATCGTGAAGGAGGTCCGCACCTGGCCGGCCCGCCACACCGAGCACCCGCCGTACCAAGCCGCACCCGCCGGCCAGGGACGCGCCGCCGAACCGGGACTCTACGGAACGACGGCTCTGTCTCTCTTTCTCAACCGGACAGACCCGTTGCCGACTCCCCGGTGCGCTCGTCCTCGGTGGGGAGGGAGAAGCGGTCCCGCCGGTCAGGCGGAACCAGGTCGAGGTATCCGGGGTGCCGGGCGATGTAGTCGCGGACGAACGGGCAGTACGGCATGACCGACAGTCCGGCGGCCCGGGACGCGTCCAGCGCGCCCCGGACGAGTGCCGAACCGAGGCCGCGCCCCTCGTACGCGGGATCGACCTCGGTGTGGATGAACGAGATCCTCGATCCGTGACGCCGGTACTCGGCGAAACCTGCGACCTTCCCGTCCACGGTGATCTCGAACCGCCTGGCCTCCGGGTTGTCGGCAACCCGTGGTTCGGTCTGCTCCATGTGTGTCTCGGCTCCTTCGGCGGGCGCCCGGGTCGCCCCACGGCGACCCGGTTCGTACGGACGAACTCTCTGCGGCGTGACGGTCAGGCGGCGATCGTGGCGTGCATCTCCCACACCAGGATCTCGGCGGGCTCGACGGCGGTGACCCGCTGCCCACCGGTCGCGGTGAACCGTACGGCGTCGCCGGGGCCGAGCGTGCCCGCGCCTTCGAGCGTGACCGTGCCGCGCGGCACGAACAGGTGCAGGAACGGGGCCTCGGGCAGCTCGACGCTCTGCTCCGGCCGCAGCCGGGCGGCGTAGAGCGCGGCGTACCGGTTCTTGATCCGGATGGCGGAGGCGCCGTCGTGCTTGTCCATCCCGGACGCCACCGGAACCAGGCCGCCGGACAGCAGCTCGTTCTCGATTTCGAGTTGCTCGTAGCCGGGGGTGATGCCGGGCTCGTCGGGGACCACCCACATCTGGACGAAGTGCACCGGCTCGTCGTGGGCGGCGCCGCCCCGCAGCCGCCAGGAGTCGTTCTTCTCCGAGTGCAGGATGCCGGTGCCCGCGCTCATCCGCTGCGCCAGGCCGGGGTAGATCACGCCGGAGTGGCCGGTCGAGTCCTGGTGGACCAGAGAGCCCTCCATGACCCAGGTGACGATCTCCATGTCCTGGTGCGGGTGAGTGTCGAACCCGGTGCCGGGGAGCACCCGGTCGTCGTTGTTGACCAGCAGCGTGCCGTGGTGAGTGTTGCCGGGGTCGTAGTGACGGCTGAAGGAGAAGGAGTGCTTTGAATCAAGCCACGTGGTGGCCGTGGCGAACCGCTCGTCCGCGCGGCGGACGTCCACTCGCGGGGTCGGCGTGGTCCTGGTCATGGGATCCCCTTCCGGAGGTCTCGCCCGAAGCGCCGGAGGTGAGGTCCGGCCCTGTAGATGATCTGTCATCTACGTCCCGGCTCAACGTACATGACGCATCATCTATTCCGCAAGCGCATGACGTGTCATCCATCCGAGGTAGGCTGGACGGCATGGACGGTCCCTCCTCCCCACTCGCCCCCTCCGGTCGGGCAGACGCCGGAGTCGGCACTCCCTGGCTGGACGCGGACGAGCAGCGCGCCTGGCGGGCCTACGTGCGCATGCAGGGCCTGCTGGCGGCGCGGCTCAACCGCGAGCTCCAGCTCGAGTCGGGCCTGTCCCTCGCCGACTACGACGTGCTGGTCCAGCTCACCGACACCCCGGAGGCGCGGCTGCGCCCGTTCGAGCTGCAACACGAGTTGCAGTGGGAGCAGAGCCGCCTGTCACACCACCTGGCCCGGATGCGCCGCCGCGGCCTGGTCGAGCGCGAGGAGTGCTCCGAGGACGGGCGAGGCGCGTTCGTCGTGCTCACCGAGAAGGGGCGCCATGCCATCACCGCCGCCGCACCCGGCCATGTCGGCGTGGTGCGGCGGTTCTTCTTCGACGGGCTGACCCGCGAGGAGGTCGCCATGCTCGAACGGCTCACCACTCGGATTCTCGATCGCCTCTCCGACGCGGACGCCGAAACCCAAGGCGACGTCGGCTGACAGTGACCTCGCGCGCGTATCGGTGAGAAGACCCGGACAACGACGTCGGGAACCGCTTGCGTCGTTCGCGACGGTGACAGCCCGCGAGCGAGGAACGCATGCCGCGCGCGCTCCGCTCACCGCCGCCCGGCGAAGGCCATGTGCCTCGCTCGCGGGATATCGTTCGCGGCCACGCGGCGGGCTGGATCACGACCCTTGCGATGAACCAGCTCACCGCGGCTGTTATACGTATATGAGAGGTTCGGTGGGAACCGTGCAGATCGAGAAGGGAGCGGAGGTCCCACCCATGAGCGATGTCGAAGATTACGCCTATGGCGGTGCTGGCCTCCCCCTTCACCGCGGCGACCTACCTCGGCGGCGGAATGCGGCGGACCAGGACGTGGGCGACAGAACAGGTCCGGCGGTGGACGGGTGGGACATCTCCCGCGTCCTCCGTACAGGTCAAGAACGTCCCTGAGGGGGCGATTCCGGCCGCGGTGAAGGGGGTCTCCTTCGTCGAGGCGCGGCCGGAGGGACTCGCTCCGATGACCCTGGCCTACGAGCGGCATGGGAGCGGAGAGCCGGTGGTCCTGCTGCACGGCCTCGGGTCACGCCGCCAGGCATGGGATCCGGTGGTGCCGTTGCTGGTGGCCGAGCGTGAGGTGATCACGGTCGATCTGCCGGGCTTCGGGGAGTCTCCCGAGTCCCCTGCCTGCGTACCGTGCGATCTGCCCACCGTGGTGAGCGAGCTGGGCGCGGTGTTCACCGCGCTGGGGCTGGACCGGCCGCACGTCGTGGGGCATTCGCTGGGAGGGCTGATCGCGCTGCGACTGGCCCAGGCTCACCTCGCCCGCAGTGTGATCGCCCTCGCTCCGGCCGGATTCTGGAACGAGGCCGAGCGACGGTATGCCTACGCCGTCCTGGCCGCGGCGCACCAGATGGCGCGCCTGCCGGATTCGATCGTGGTGCCGTTGTCGAAGACACCCGTCGGGCGGGTGGCCCTGACCGGCACCCTCTACGGGCGTCCCGAACTCTGCCCTCCGGACGCCGTGGCCGCGTCGTTGCAGGCGATGCGCCAGGCGGCGGGGTTCGCCGCCACATTGCGGGCCGGGCGCGCGCCGGATCTGTTCCTCGGTGACATCCCCGGCGTTCCGGTGACCATCGCCTGGGGCAGTGGCGACCACATCCTTCCCATACGTCAGGCGGCGCGGGCAGCCGCGATGATCCCTGGCGCGCGGATGGTGCGGCTGCCCGGATGCGGGCACATCCCCATGAACGACACTCCCGAAGTCGTCGCCCGGATCATTCTCCAAGGGACGACCGTGCCCCCGGACCCCACATGGCCGCGGTACACGAGCCCGACTTCGTGCACGCTGAAGCGGCAACGTCCACCCGGCGAACCCGACGAGACCCCGCGAGCGGTGTGACCCGGCGCCTCACCGTCGTCTGGGGCTACGGCCTCCGCACACCTCGTGCCGAAACGCCGACCCAAATCATCACAACATCCATCCCGGCCACTACACGGAGTGGATCCGTACCGATACCGTCGATCATCATGATCGAATCGCTCCTCGCGCTTCTCATGTTCCTCCCTCTCCTAGCGCCGGTAGCGGTAGCCGTGGCCATGGGGTTGGTGATTCACAGCATCGTCGTCCGCGCCCGGGGCGTCAGGAACGCGGATGGGTGATGTGGGCGAAACTCGCCATCATCGGGGTCTGTCTCGCACTGGCGACCTACGGAGTGGGGCTGTTCTCCGGTGGCCTGCTCTATCTCGCTGACCCGGAGGACCTATGCGTGATCGCTGGGAATGGCTACTCGTACTCGCCGGCACCGTCGAGCCTGTTGCCACTGCGAAACCCTGTGTGCCTGTACGAGGGCCGGCGTGTCGACTTGGTGCCCGCATTCGTCGGCCCCGTCTTCTACATTTCCATCGGCCTGTTCATAATCGGCATGGTCGGAGTGATCTCCTCGCGGCGATCGCGAGTTGCAGCTACGCGGCAGAGCCCAGCCTCGTGAGCTCCATTCCGCCGAGGACGCCTTCCTTCCGCGGGGGCCGATCGGTGGGTCAGACCTGCTTGAGGAACCCACCGTCGACGGCGAAGTCCGCGCCGGTCGTGCTGGCCGAGCGAGGTGAGGCGAGCAAGGCGACCACATCGGCGATCTCCTGGGGCTCGACCAGACGGCCGGTCGACAGCTTCATCATTTCGGGTGCCACCTGGTTGATGACGCTGTCGCGGTCGGTTCCGGCCTGGGCGGCGATGATGTCGGCCGCGCCGCCGCTCTCCGTCCACCATGCCGTACGCACGGGACCTGGGGAGATGGTGTTCACCCGGATGCCCTGGGGTGCGAACTCCTCCGAGAGGGCCTTGGTCAGATTGTTGAGGCCCGCCTTGGCGGCGTTGTAGTCGACGTTCATTGGAGCGGGCAGGCGGGCGCTGCCCGAGGAAACGTTGACGATCGAACCTCCGCCACGGGCGAGCATCGGTGTGATGGCTGCCCGGACGGTGCGCACGATCGAGAACAGGTTGAACTCGAACATCACCCGCCAGTCTTCGTCAGTAGGAGCCAGGAACGAGAAGCGCGGCAGGGCCACGCCGGGCGGCGGTCCACCGGCGTTGTTCACCAGGATGTCGAGCCCACCGAACTCGGACACGGCCCTCGCCACGATCTCCCCGGGGGCCTCGGGGTCCATCAGGTCGGCCGGGACATGGTGCAGATCGCCACTGAGCGCCTCCAACTCGGGGGTGCTTTTCCGCGAGGCGGCCACGACGCGGACGCCCTCGCTCAGGAGGGTGCGGGTGACGGCCAGGCCGATGCCCTTGGAAGCGCCGGTGACAACGGCGACCCGGCCGGAAAGCTGGAGATCCATACTGTCTTCCCTCGTGTAATCGCCATCCGGAAAAGTGGATGGACTCTTCGCGGAATACGTTAGGAGCGATCACCTGGCGAGGGATGGCGTGATTCGGACCAGTAATCGCAGCGGAAATCGGACGCGACATCCGTATATCCGCGCATAATTGACGAACTCTTCGATCTCGACGGGGATCGCAGAACCGAATTACGAGGAACAGCCAGAACAGGAAACCTTCCGGTGAGAGCCCTGTGAGTGGTCCGGTTCGATTCCCGTCACCCGCTCCAGGGGCGAGGAAGCCTGCGTACGCTCTCTGTCATGGCTCTCAACGTGCTCGAATGGGGCGACGGTGACCGCACGGCGGTACTCATTCACGGCATGATGGGAGACTCGGGCTCCTGGTGGGAGATCGGCCCGGCTCTCGCAGAGCGAGGTTACCGAGCGGTCGCCGTCGACCTCCCCGGACATGGGTGTTCTGCGCGCGATCCCGACAGTGATCTCGAATCGTTCGCCATGTCGGTGCTGGAGTCGGTCCCGGCACGCCCCGCCCTCGCGATGGGTCACTCGCTGGGCGGCTCGGTCCTGGCCGCCGCCGTCTCACGACTGCGCCCAGAGCGCGCGGTCTACGTGGAGACGCCGTTCGGCCCGGGCCGTGCCCATCTCGACGTCGCCGCGTTCGCCGCAGGACTGGAGGAGGCCAAGACGGCCCGAACCGTGGAGAACCTACGGCGGGAACGGCCATGGTGGAGCGAGCGGGACATCGCGGTCGAGGCGGAAGCGGCGAGCCTGTTCGACGTGGCCACGACCGTAAGTCTGCACGCCGGCCGCGTGGGCGGTCCGGACAACACGCCTCCCCTCGTGGCGCCCTCGCTCATGATCCGCTCCGACCCGAGCCAGTACATCTCGGAGGAGGCCGCCGACAGCCTCCGTGCCCGTGGATTCGAGGTGCGCTCCGTCGCGGGCGCCGGGCACTGCGTGTGGTACGGCCGCCATGAAGAGTTCATGGCAGTCCTGGACGGATGGGTGTGAACCTTACTGGAGGTGCCCCGACCCACCAGCGCGACAGGTACCGGCCCGCCAGTGGGACACCCGGGCCGGGACGGTCGAACCGGCCATCCCCAAGCTGAGGCAGGGATCCCACTTCCCCGCCTGGCTGCCCCAGCGCCGCCGCCGTTTTCGCGGTAGCTCGTGATCTCCTCGTCGAAGCGCCGGTCGTCAACGAGACCGCCGGAACGCGAAACCTGACAGGTCCGCTAACGGGGGAACTCGGCTCTGACGCCCAGTAACCGCACCGGCCTCCGTCCGTCGAACCGGTCGAGGGCGGCGAGGGCGGCCCGCTCGATCGCCGCCACATCCGTGGTCGGCGCCGCCAGGGGGTAGCCGTGGGTGTGAGTCACGAAAGGCGCGTATCGCACCTTGACCACGATCCGAGTGGCGGGCCGCCGCTCGGCGACCACGTCGTGCGCTACGCGCCGGGCCAGCCGTACGACCTCGCGCCGTACCTCGTCCCAGTCGTCGAGATCGTGCTGGAAGGTGGTCTCACGGCCGCGTGAGCGCGGAACGTACGGCGTGTCGACCACCGGCGACTCGTCCCGGCCGAGGGCGAGCCGTACCAGCCACGGCCCGATCGTGGGACCGAACCGTTCAGCGAGGGCGTGCGGGTCGGTGGTCGCGAGCTCGGAGACAGTGCCGATGCCCATCGCGGCGAGCCGCTTGGCGGTCTTGGCCCCCACCCCCCACAGCGCATCGGTCGGCCGGTCGCCGAGCACCTCGAACCATGTCTCGTCGGTCAGCCGGAAGACGCCGGCGGGCTTGCCGAAGCCGGTCGCCAGCTTGGCCTGCAGCTTGTTCCGCCCGATGCCGACGGTGCACTCGAGGTCGGTGGACTCGCGTACGCGCCTCCGGATCAGGTGCGCCGTCTCCTCGGGAGCGCCGTCGACCGCGAGGAACGCCTCATCCCAGCCGACCACTTCGACCACGGCGTCGAATTCCTTCAACGTCGCCATCACTTCGGACGACGCCGCTTCGTACGCCTCCCGGTCGACCGGGAGGAACACCGCGTCCGGACATCGCCGCGCCGCCGTACGGAGCGGGAGGCCGGAGTGCACGCCGTACGGGCGCGCCTCGTACGAGGCCGTGCTGACCACGCCGCGCTTGGTCGGATCGCCGTCCCCGCCGACGACCACCGGGCGCCCGCGCAGTTCCGGACGGCGCAGCAGCTCGACGGCGGCGATGAACTGGTCGAGGTCGACGTGCAGCACCCAACGGCTCACATCTCATTGTGCGCACCGTCCCACCCCGAGCAGGAGCCGGGTGACCGACCGAAGCCCGTACGAGATCGCCGGAGTCCTGGTCTCGCACGGCCGGCGGGGACGAGCGCCCGCCGACCGGCCGTGCCGGCGGGCGCTCGTCCTCAGTCCGCGACCCGCTCCACGGGGATCCACAGCTCGGCGTCCGCCTCCGTCCCGTCCTGCGACAGCCGCGTGCGGGAGATCTCGGGCCCCGGCCTGCTCCGGTACGGGTTGGAGGGGAACCACTGCGTGAACACATCCCGCCACAGGTACTGGAGTGCCTGCGGGAACGCCCCCGAACTCTCGAACACCGCCCAGGTCCCCGCCGGGACGGTGAGGGTCTCCATGTCCTCGGGCGCGACGGCGCTGGTCACCACGCCGTGGTAGTAGTCCAGTTCTGTGCCCTCCTCACGGCCGTCGGCGACGTGGTCGGCCACGTTGACGACTCCCTGCGGCTCCTGGTCGGAGAGCCGCTCCATCCGCCGCACGGTCTCCTGGTCGATGCTCCGTATGAACGCGACGATCGCCGGGTTCATCCCCTCGTGGACGAGTGGGACGCGTGCCTTCTTGCCCACCAGGCGGAACTCTTCCTTCTCCACGATCCGGTACCGCATGCTGCTGCTCCCTTCGATGATGAGGCGGAAGGACATCCGGGGCTGGGAGTACAGAACCGCACCGGTCCGCCGGGCCTCGCCCGGGCCGACGCCGTGCACGGCGCGGAACGCGCGTGCGAACGCCTCAGCCGAGCCGTAGCCGTACCGCACCGCGATATCGAGCAGCGTCTCCTCGCCGGCGAGCACCTGGGCGCCCGCGACGGTGAGCCGCCTGCGGCGGATGTACTCCGACAGCGGGATGCCCGCCAGCGCGGAGAACAGCCGCCGGAAGTGGTACTCCGACGTGAGGGCTAACCGCGCCAACTCGGCCACCTCGATCCGCTGATCGAGATGGCGCTCGATGTGCTCCATGGCCTGGTTCAGCCGCTCCAGCATCTCCGGCCCTCCTTCCTCTTACGATCACCAACGCTAGGCAGGAACGCCCCGCCGGACCCGACATCCTGTGCCCGGCACGATCGGGTACTGCAGAAGAGCGGACTCTGGACGGGTCAAGATGATGGGGACGTCCGCCTTGCCCGCCCAGAAGTTGGACGGCCTCCGCACCAGGTTCACGGGAACCGGCGACGTGCCGATATCGACCGCGATCTTCGGGATGTCACCCGCACGGTGAGCGGTTCCCATGAAGTACGCCTGAACACCGCAGGTGGTGCCGGGCGTCAGTGGCTCCGCCGACGCCTGCAGCTTGGTGTGGGTCGTGAGACTCTCGATCATCGCCGTCTGACCTCAGTCATTGTCTCGGAGGTCCCCACCCGCCTGTTGAGGAAAGTGGTGGCCAGAGGGTCGGAGTGCTGGAGTTGACGCACATCTCGTAACAGGTGCGACGCCCACACGACGTCGGCGGCGCCTGCGGCGAACGGCGCATCGGATCGCACCTGGCATCGGCTCCGGGATCCTTACGCGCCTGCCGCTGAACCTCGCCGGTCGCGTGGGGCGGCGCATCACCACCGCACAGCAGTCGCACCAGCACGTCGTGACGATCGAGCCGTTTGCTTCCTGTCTTGCCGGCGGAATCTGAGGCGCGAATTACCCTCTCCACCATGCTTGATATTCATTTCGTGATTGATCAGAAAGCCATATCGATATTGGACATGATCTGACGAGTTCTGGTCTGCTCTCTCACTGAAGATCGATAGTGAGGAGCTTGACATGCAGAACTCCCCCACCCTCGCCCCTCGGGCACGGCTGCGCGGGGCGCTGGGCGTGGCCGTCCTGACCGCCTCCGCACTGTTCGGAGGAACCGCCTACGGCGCCACCGGCGGCCACGCCACGAGCACCGCCGCCCCCGCGGCGTCGCAGGCGGTAGGCCACCACGACCTGATCGTCCGCGACGACCTTCAGGCGCTGTTCCGCGATGCGGCCGTGCGTGGAACCTTCGCGCTCTACGACGTGAAGCGGGGACAGACCACCGTCGTCGACTCGCAGCGGGCGCGACAGCGGTTGATCCCGGCCTCCACGTTCAAGATCCCGCACAGCCTGATCGCGCTGGAGACCCGAGCCGTCAAAGACGAGAACGAGGTGATCCCCTACGGCGGGCAGCCGCAGCCGTTCCCGGAGTGGGAGCACGACATGAACCTGCGTGACGCGGTCCGGGCGTCCAACGTCCCGGTGTTCCAGACGCTCTCCCGCCGGATCGGCCTCAAGCGGGAACAGCAGTGGGTCAACCGGCTGCACTACGGCAACCGCCGGATCGGCACGGTCGTGGACCGCTTCTGGCTGGACGGCCCGCTGGAGATCTCGGCGGTCGAGCAGACCGGCTTCCTGTCCCGGCTGGCCCGTCAGCAGTTGCCGGCGGCCAAGCGGAACCAGCTGACGGTGCGTGACCTGCTGAAGATCGAGGAGAAGGACGGCTACGCGCTGTTCGCCAAGACCGGCTGGGGCATGTCCACCAAGCCCGGCATCGGCTGGTGGGTCGGCTGGGTCGAACGCGGTGACCGCCTCTACACCTTCGCGCTGAACATCGACATCAACGCCGACAAGGACACCGAGAAGCGGATCCCCCTCGCCAGAGAGCTGCTGAAGGCGCTCGGCGCCCTCCCGAAGGCATGACCGGTTCTCCGGGCGTCGCGATCACATGGAATCCTGCGATGCCATGACGTCGCCGCGCACGGATCCCGATGCCCCCGGCCGCCCGTCGGCCGGGGGTGCGGCGACAGCACCCACCCCTGCGCGGCGAGGACGGCAGGCGGTCTCCGACCGCCGGGCGGTCGCGATCGTCGTGGGGATACAGCTGGCCATCTCACTCGGCTACTACGCGGTGATGGCGCACCTGGTCCTCCACCTGCGCCATGATCTCGGCATGCTCGCCGGCACCATCGCCGTGGTGCTCGGCATTCGCGTCGCGATCCAGTACATGCTGTACCTGCCCGCCGGCGCGATCACGGACGCGATCGGCCCGGCGCGTACGGGAGCGCTGGCCTGCGGGCTGCGGGCGACGGCGTTCGCGCTGCTGGGGTTCACCAGTGGATTCGGCGAGCTGCTCTGCGCGGCCGTGGTGATGGCGGTGGGCGGGGCGCTGTTCCATCCGGCCGCCCAGTCGATGCTGGCCGGGGTGACTCCGGCACATCGCTCCCGTGGCTTCGCGGCCTACGTGATCGTCGGCCAGCTGGGCGCGGTGGCGGGCCCGCCCATCGGGCTGGTCCTGCTGGCGGGCGGGTTCTGGCTGCTGTCGGCGGTGACCGCGGGTGCGTGGGCGGCCGGTGCCGTGCTGTTCATGCTGCTACGTCGCGAGCCCGGCAACCCGCGTACGGACACACCAGCGGACACGCCGGCGGACACGCCGGCGGACACGCCGGCGGACACGCGCCTGGACGTACGGGCGCTCGCCGAAGGGGTGTCGGTGGCGCTCCGCGACCGGGGCTTCCTCCGATACGCCCTGATCGCGGCGCCCGTCACGCTGCTCACCAACCAGATCGCGACCGTGGTCCCGCTCACAGGGGTCGGCTCCGGCGCGACGACTCTGTTCTTCTGCGTGGTGGCGGCGGCCACGGCCGCGATCCAGCCCTGGTGCGCCGGTGGCGGGCGAGGCGAGCGCCCCTGGTTGCTCAGGAGCGGCCTGCTCTGCGCGGGGACCGGCTATCTGGTGCTGCTGGCGGTGCCTCCCGACGGAGGTGACCGGACCGCCGTGCTGGTGGCGGCCGCCGTACTGCACGGACTGGCCGCCGGGCTGACGCAGTCGGCGGTGTTCCAGACCATCACCCGCTGCGCTCCACCCCAGCGGTTCGGCGCCTATTTCGGTCTGCTCAGCTTCCTCTCCGGAGTAGTCTCCCTGGCGGGAGGGTTCGCCGTCGGCCCGCTTCTCGACGCCGGGAGCCAGGGCATGGCGACGGCGCTGGTCGGACTCGGCCTGGTCGCGGCGCTCTCCGCCGCCGCCCTGCGCCTTCCCCGCCCCCATCCGCCGGGACGCGGAAGCGCGTAGCCCTGTTCGGACGACGGCCATGTCGTCCGGTGAGCCGCGAGCGACCGGCTCCCCGGCTCGGCTAGTGGTTCCCGGGGCGGGAGAAGCCGACGCGGGGCGTCGAATAGTTCGCGTAGCTCTCGATACGGACCACCGAGTGCGAGTTGGGCGCGTGGATCATCGTGTGCTTCTCGGGGTCGAGCACGATGCCCACGTGGTCGGGGCTGCCGTCCCCGTTGTTGTCGAAGAAGATGAGGTCTCCCGCCTGCTCCGTACCGTCGGGGATGCGGGGTCCCTGGAACCACTGGTCCGCGGCGACCCGGGGAATGTTGATCCCCGCCGCCTGGTAGGCGCGTAGCGTCAGCCCGGAGCAGTCGAAGGAGTTCGGCCCCGTCGCACCCCAGACATAGCGGTCGCCGAGTTGCGCGAGCGCGTAGTCGATGACGGCACCTGCCCGGGGGTTCTTGGCAAGGCTGTGGGCGTTCGGCGGGACCCTGGTGTTCTGCGGCCCGTAGACGCCTCCGCCCGAGCCGTACCCGTTGCCGCCGGTCTGAGCGGCGGTGCTGCTGCCGGCGCCCGTACCGGAGGCGGGGTCGGGTCCCGCGCCGGTCTCGGTGCCGGTGCCGGTGTAGCTCGCCAGATCGACGTTCCCATGTGAGTACGCGGGGTCGGGGATCCAGCGCATCCCAGGGTTGTCCTTCGCGGTGAAGGTCTGCTGGCTGGGAGGACTGATGGACGTGAAGAAGGAGACCCCGACGTGCTTGTCGACCTCGTCGACCGCCTTCGTGACGGCGTCGACCGCCCGCCGCTTCGGCTCCGCCGCCCGGCTCACGCCGTCGTCCACCTCGATCCTGATGCTCGTCATGGAGATCACGTTGCTGCTGCTGTTGCTACGCTGCTCGTCCAGCCAGAGGCGCTTCTCGTTGTAGATCGTCTGGACGTCGCCCTTGGCGGTCGCCAGCGCCGTCGCCGCAGCGTCGATCATGTTGGCGCAGCTGGTCAGAGCGCTGCTCAGCTCCGTGGCGGCATTGGGATAGGCGCTCATGTAGGTGACGAAGCTCTCGGCGGCCTCGCCGTTCCACGCGTCGTCGACGGTGCCCACCACGCGCTTGAGGGCATCGGTGTGCTCGGTCACGTCGCCGGCCACCTTCCGCAGGCGTGCCGAGAGCGCGCTGATCTCGGACTGATCGGACGCCAGTTGGTCGATGATGCGCTGGATGGGCTGGAGATACGTGTCCCAGATATCCGTCACGCCTGCACCACCTCAGGGCCCGGGGAGTTGGCGCTCTTGACGTTCCCGATGACCGTGTGCACGGCCGACTCGACCTCGACCAGGTTCTGCTGGGCGTACCGCGTCTCGGATTGGATCTTCGCCTGGAGCTTGCCGACGGCGTCGACGAGCCTGCCGGACGCGTTCTCAAGTGTCCCGAAAGAGAGCTTGCCGACGTGCACGGGAGCCTCGTCGGCATCAGCCTTGAACAGGTTGGAGACACTCATGGCTTTGCCCGCGCAATCCTCCAGAGCGTCGACGTAGACCTCGAACCCCGCCATGTAAGCCTCGCCCCAGGTGCTCGTCTGACATCCGTCGTGCCGGAAATTTTACGATCAGGTGCGTAATGCGATCAAGCGGCGAGCCCCGACGGCCTTGTGGCCGGGCGGATCAGGCAGGTGGATATTCTCCGTTCCGTGGAAATCCGACAAGGCACCGCGAACGACATCGAAGCGGTCGCGGCGCTGCACACCGCGAGCTGGCGGACGGCCTATGCCGGGCTCATGCCGGACAGCTACCTCAACGGGCCGCTGCTCGACGAGCGATCACGCCTGTGGCGTGCCCGGCTGGGAGCCGATCCGCACCCCGGAGGCGACACCACCTCGCGCCTCCTGATCGCCGAGGACGGCGACGCTATCAGCGGATTCGTCTATCTCCTTCTCCAGGACGACGGGCGCATCCTGCTGGACAACCTCCACGTCAGCCCGGCCCTGAAGCGTTCGGGCATCGGACGCCACCTCATGCATCACGGCTTCGAGTGGGCGGCCGCGCACCACCCCGGCCGGGCCGTCTATCTGGAGGTGCTCCGGGACAACACCCCGGCACGATCCTTCTACCGGCGCATGGGAGGTCGGGTGACCCGGGAGTTCGTGGAACCGTTCGCCGCGGGATTCGAGGTCGCCGTCGTCGAGTACACCTGGGACGCACCCGCCATGAGGAGCATCCCCACCCCGGATCCCATCACCTCGTAACGCCGGTCCAGTCGGCTCACATGCAGCGGAGGTCCCAGAAGGAGCCGTGATCGCGGTCCTGGATCTCAACGATGACCGGCCGATCATCAGCGCCGTACCGGTATCCCGGCAGGTGAGGGGACTCCCACACCATGAACTCAAGGGAGTCGTTCCCGCCCTCACTCGGCCGGATCCCGGCCGCCCTGTAGTAGCGGGCGATCTCATCCAGAGACAGTGTGGTGCTCAGGTCGAAGCGCAGCCGGAAGGTGCACATGTCCTTCATGTCGTACGCCCCCACCGAACCGTGGTAGTCGGTACCGCTGATGGACGTCTTCGGCGGAGGGGGATGGTCCAGGAATCGGTCGGCGACTCCGGCCATCTGGTGGTCGTGGATCCACACAGGCGCCATGGCGAGAACGTAGAGCAGAGGAAGAACCGACAGGCTCGCGATGACGCGTCCTGCTTGGCGATTCGGTCTCGACGCCGTGCGCGGCCGTACGTCGTGCCGAGCCTCCGGCGGAGCTGTCGACATGGGGTCCCCTTCTCTTCAGCACGTCCGGCGATCACATGAAATTCACGATCTCACGATTACCCGGATCGGGACATCCTTCTCACTCTGGATGGGATGACGCACGTGCCGACGGGGGGACCGTGGGCCCGGCGAGTCCGGTGGGCAGCACCAGGAAGACCTTCGTGTCCAGCCGCTCCATCCCGCCTCCCCGCCCCACGAGCAGATCGACTGGATCGGGCACATGTGCGTCGCGGGACGCGTACGGCATGTGACGCGGCCTCCGGATCAACCGGTCGCGGTTTCACCGGCGAGCACCGGGGCCACGCTGGTCCGGCGGCGCGGGATCGCCAGGGCCAGCAGCGCGGCCAGCAGCGCCGCGCCGCCGCCGATCACGAAGCTGGTACGGAACCCGGCCATGGAGGGCAGCGAACTCGGCCCCAGGTGAACGATCATGTGGCTGAGCACCACACCGATGACGGCACTCGCGGTGGAGGTGCCGATGGACCGCATCAGGCTGTTGAGCCCGTTCGCCGCCGCCGTCTCCGAGGTCGGCACCACGGACATGATCAGCGCGGGCATGGCGGCGTACGTGAAGGCGATCCCGGCGGAGATGACCGCGGAGATCACCATGATCTGCCATACCTCGCGGGTCATCCCGAGCCCCATCGCGTATCCGCCGACGATCACCAGGCAACCGGTGACCAGCGACGCCCTGGGTCCGCGAGCCGCCGAGATGCGCGCGGACAGCGACGAGACCAGCACCATCACGAGTCCGCCGGGGAGCAGACACAGCCCGGCCGCCAGCATGGACTGGCCCAGGCCGTACCCGGTCGCCGTGGGCAGCTGCAGGAGCTGCGGGATGACCAGCGCCTGCGCGTACATGGCGAATCCGACCACGACGGAGGCGAGGTTGGTCATCAGGACCTGACGGCGGGCTGTCGTCCTCAGGTCCACGAGGGGCTCCCGGGCGCGCAGCTCGTACCAGCCCCAGACGAGCAGCACCAGCACGGCCGCGCCGAGAAGTCCGAGGGTGACCCCGCTCGTCCAGCCCCAGTCGCCCCCCTTGGAGACGCCCAGCAGCAGGCAGATCAGCCCCGTACAGAGGCCGAACGCGCCGACGAGGTCGAACCTGCCTCCGCTGCGCACCGGCGACTCCGGCACCAGGACGATCACCAGCGCCAGCACCACCAGGGCCAGCCCGCCGGACGCCCAGAAGAGCACGTGCCAGTGGACATACTGCGCCACCGCCGCCGCGGCCGGCAGGCCCAGCGCCCCGCCGATGCCCATCGAGGAACTCATCAGCGCCATCGCCGCGCCCAGCCTCTCGGGCGGCAGTTCGTCGCGCATGATGCTGATGCCGAGCGGGATCACCCCGATGCCGAATCCCTGCAGAGCCCGCCCGATCACCATCGGTACGAGCGATTCACTCAGCGCGCACACCAGGGAACCCACGATCAGCAGCGTCAGGCTGAGCAGCAGCATCCGCCGCTTGCCGTACATGTCGGCGAGCCTGGTGATGACGGGGGTGGCGACCGCGCCGGCGAGCAGCGTCGAGGTGAACACCCAGGACGCGTTCGATGCGGAGGTGTGCAGCAGGACGGGCAGTTCGGACACCAGCGGCAGCACCAGGGTCTGCATCAAGGCGACCAGGATGCCGGCGAAGCACAGGACGGCGATCACGCCTCTGGTGCGCGACGAGCCGGTCGCGGACCCCTTTTCGTGACCGGTGAGTGACGTCGCGCTCAAAAGGCCCCCCGCTCGCATGTCCGGCGGACCGGCCCACACCCCGACATACGCATCATGCACAGTCGCTTCCGGCAACATTCAGGCGGCCCTCGCTCAAGGGGGCATGATCGGCGATGCCGCACGTCACCCGGGAGCCCGGTGGCCTGCGTAGGAGGAATGCCCGGATACGATCAACGCGGAACCGTGCGCCGTTCTTAGGGCAGGCTGATCTTGGATACCTCCCGCTTCCACGCGATCCGCACGCGTGCGGTCAAGCTGGCCGTCGCGGCCGTCGTCATCGTCATGCTGGGCGTCGTCGCGCTCGCGCCGAACGGGCAGCAGGAGCGCGCCGCCGCCTCTCCGTCCGACCTCGTCTCGTTCCGTCCCGACGGGACCATCATGATGGCGCGCCCCGGAGTCACCGCCCCCGTCCTGGAGGTGTACGAGGACTACCAGTGCCCGTACTGCCGGGACTTCGAGCGGCTCAACGGCGGCGTCGTCCGGGAATGGGCGGTGCAGGGCAAGGTCGCGGTGATCATCCACCCGTTCACGGTCTTCGGCGAGAACACCCGCGTGACGCGGGACAACTCGCGTCGTGCGCTCATGGCGTCCCTGTGCGTCACCGACCCGCGCAAGTGGCTGGACTTCCACGACGCGCTGTACTCCCACCAGCCCGAAGAGACGCTGGAGGGCGGATTCGCCGTCGAGGAACTCGTGGGGTACGCGAAGGGGATCGGCATCGCCGAGGCCGAGTTCACCACATGCCTGAACTCCCAGGAGACCGCCGACCGCGCCGACGCGCTGTCGAAGCTCGCCTTCGCCCGCGGTGTCCAGGGCACGCCGACCATCCGGCTGGACGGACGCGACCTCGACTGGAGCACCTCCTGGGCCACGCCCGTACAGCAGGTCTGATTCTCCGGTGATCATCAGACGTCCCGTGTAGGAGGCGCCGCCAGATCCACCAGGAGTCTCGCGGCGACATGGCCCGTTTCAATGATCCACACCGGCGATCTCGCCCGTGAGGCGCGGCCGCGCAGTCGCTCCGGCGCCCGACGTCCCTACTCAGCCGTACGGCCTCGGCCTCGGCGAGGAGACGTCAGACGGCCTTGGTGAGGGCGTCGTACTCGTCGTCGGTGAGGTCGACCTCCACCGCGGCGACGTTCTCCTCCAAGTGCGCGACCCGTGACGTGCCGGGGATCGGGAGCATCACAGGAGAGCGGCGCAGCAACCATGCCAGCGCGAGCTGGGCCGGACTGACGCCATGGTCCTTCGCCGCACCCGCCAGCGGGCCGCCGGGCTTGGCCAGCTCACCGGTCGCGATCGGGAACCAGGGGATGAAGCCCAGCCCCTCCCGCTCCGCGTAGTCCAGCACCGCCTCGGACTGGCGGTTCGCCAGGTTGTACAGGTTCTGCACGGAGACGATCTCTGCGATCTTCCTTACCTGCTCGATCTCCTCCACGGAGACCTCGGACACCCCGATGTGCCGGATCTTTCCCTCGTTCTTCAGATCGGCCAGCACGCCGATCTGGTCGGGCAGCGGCACCTGGGGGTCGATCCGGTGCAGTTGGAGCAGGTCGATCCGGTCGAGCCGCAACCGGCGAAGCGACATCTCGACCTCCTGGCGGAGGTATTCCGGGCGACCGACCGAATGCCACTCGCCCGGACCGGTGCGGACCAGACCCGCCTTGGTCGCGATCACCAGAGAGTCGCCGTACGGATGCAGCGCCTCGGCGATGATCTCCTCGCTGACATAGGGACCATAGGAGTCGGCGGTGTCGATGAAATTCACCCCGAGTTCCACGGCCCGGCGCAACACCGCGCGCGCCTCCCCCCGGTCACGCGGCTCGCCCCAGACGCCCGGCCCGGTGAGCTGCATCGCGCCGTAACCGAGCCGGACGACCGGCAGATCTCCGCCGAGAAGAAAGGTGCCGCTCCGCTGTGCCGGAAGGCGCTCCGCCTGCCCTGCCATGTGCCACCCCCGAAAAGTCATGAGACGAGGTCATGGGACGTCCCCCACCAGTCTCCGCGTACCCGAGAACGAGCAAGATGGAGCCCCGGAAAAGGTGGAATCCCAGCGACCGTCGCACCTGCGACTCCAGGACGTCCGGGAGTCGGCAGGCCGTAGAGCACGTCCGAGAGACAGAGGGACGTTGAGCACGCCCGAGAGATGGCGGGCCGTGAGCACGTCCAGAAAACAGAGCAGAGGGTCATGGAGCACGCCCGGCAGACCGCAGTCCGTAGAGCGCACCCGGGAGACGACGGTTAGCCCGAACAGATCGCCTCATTGCGACCGAGATCCCTGAGCGGTCACCCGGCCGCCTCATACTCCTCGACCAACCGGCGGGGAGCCGTGAGGCACCATGCCTCGGTCACCAACTCGGCCAGCTCGTCCGGCGGCACCATGTCCAGCCGGATCTGCACCCAGCCGAAACGGCCGGAGGTGTAGGAACGCGCGAAGATCTCCGGATCCTGCCCGACGAGCGCCTCACGCTCCTCCATGGTCACCTTCACCAGGGCGATGCCGGTGTCCTCCTGAAGGTAGGCGAACCCCTTTCCCCGCACCTTGATCCCGACATAGTTGGCGGGGGCACCGACCTGAGCCTCCGGAAGCGCCCGCACGAGCCGCAGGAACTCCTCGACGCCGGCCGCCTGATCATGGAGATTGTCCATGTCGCAGGTCTATCAGGCAGGACCGACATTCCTCCGGGCCGGCGACAACCACCGGCTGCGGCCCACAGCCTGGCACCACAACCACGACCTGCCCATCAGGGATGCGCGCCGCCGGGGCCTGCCTCAGGGGTACGCGCCGCCCGGCCTGCCCTCAGGGGTACGCGCCGCCCGGCCTGCCCTCAGGGGTACACGCGGCGTAGCGGCCGAGCCTGGCGTCGGGATCGCGCCGTTCTGGTCGGCCTGGCCACGCGTCCGGCCCCGCCCCGAAGACCCGCCCAAGCACGCGATCGGCAGACCCGCTCGCAGAACCGGCCGGCGGTTCGCTCGGCAGACCCGGCCGACGGGCCGCTCGGCAGACCCGGTCGGAGGAGTCAGGCGCGCTGCCCGACTCCCGTGGCGAACTCCTTGATGCGGCCCTTCACTCCGGTCTCCATCGCCAGCGGGGGCGTGTCCATCCCCTCGCCGGCGCGCAGGCCCTCGAAGAACTCCTCCAGCGCCTGCCGTCCGGTACGGAGGGGATGCCAGCCGAGCTCGTCGTGGGCCCGGGAGATGTCCATCCGGGGGATCTTCAAGGCCATCTCCAGCAGCCCGGGGGACGCGGGCACCAGGCGCAGATGCCAGCCGGCCGCCACCGCCGCCCTCGCCAGCATGGTCGGCATGCTCACCGTCCGGGTGCCGAGGATCTCCGCCAGCACGTCCGGGGTGATGACCGGGTCGGCGGCGATGTTGAAGGCGCCGATGACGGGACGGGTCACCGCGAGCCGGTAGGCCTCCGCGGCGTCCTCGGCGTGCAGCGCCTGCAGCCGCAGCCCCGGGATGTCCGGCACGAACGGAATCATGCCGGGGCGCACCAGCCGTCCCGGCAGGAAGGGACCTGCGAAGATGCGTCGCTGCTCGGTCGCGGCCTCGCGCTTGAAGATGAAGCCCGGCCGCATCCGCACCACGCGGATGTCAGGGTGATCCCGCTCGAAGATGTCCAGCAGCCGCTCGACATAGGCCTTCTCGCGCCCGTACGCGGCGTTCGGCCAGCCGTGGGTCGGCCACGTCTCGTCGACGCCCTGTTCCTTCGGCCCCGGAGAGTACGCGCCCACCGACGAGGCGTACACCAGCGTGGACACGCCCGCTTTCGCCGCCGCGCGGAACACCCGCTGGCTGCCCATCACGTTGGCGCGCCAGGTGGTCACCGGGTCGTGCGTCGGCTGGAACAACCACGCCAGATGGATGACGGCGTCGGCCCCGGTGAAGATCCGGGCCAGGTCCGCCGTGATGACGTCGGCCGCCCGCCACTCCGTCTTGCCGGGCCTCCATCCGGGGAACCGCCTCGCCACACCCAGGATCGTGGTGATGTCGGGATCCGATTCCAGCGCGGAGACCACGCTCGTCCCGACGTTTCCGGTCGCTCCGACCACGACTACTCGCATGTGCCGTTGGCTGCCCAGATGGCGGCTGTCGAAACACGTCCTGCCTGCGGGTTCGCCCGTTTCGCCCGAGCTCTGGACGGGCATGAGGGGATCTCTCGGGGAAGAAGGACGATCATGTTGACCAAGCTGGTGCACGGCGCCGCAAGCGGCGCCCTCGCCACCGTGGCGCTGGCCGCGGTGTCGCTGGCCGGAGACCAGGCCGGGCTGATGCGCGACCAGCCGTCCAGACATGTCTCGCCCGGCGGTCTGCCTCCCCGGGCCTCCCGCAATCCCCTCACACCCGGCCTGCTTCCCCGGACTTCCCGCAATCCCCTCACGTCCGGCCTGGCTCCCGGGGCTTCCCACGCCCCCCGGCACGGAGGCCGCCGGACCCGGCGTGGTGAGGCGCTCGCCCACTTCGGAATCGGCGTGGCATCCGGTGTCGTGTTCTCCGCCCTTTCCCGAGGGCGGCGAGCCCGGCTGCCGCTGGGCGTCGGCTACGCCCTCGCGGCCTGGATCGCGAGCCACAACGGCTGGGTGCCGTGCATCGGCATCCTCCCGCCGGAGACCCGTGACGACTCCTGCCGCGCCGCCGTGGCGGCCGCCGGGCACGTGGTGTACGGCATGGTCCTCGTGGCCACCATGAACCGCCTCCTCCGGCAGCCGTCACCTCCGGTCTGACCATGGAGCCGGGGCGCCGTACACGGGGCTCCGGACACGGCGGGCGCGCCATGGAGATGTCGGGAAGTTTGCATGCGTCCCCACGTACCGGAAGACGCGCGCGGGAACGCGACTGTCTCCGATCGCCGTACCGGCAGGCGTCGCTCCGGTATCCTTCCGCTGCCGCCAATCACCCCCTCGGCTCCTGACGCACGAAGGCAGGCGTTCGACGCCCGCCACGGCGAAACGAGCGACCCAGCGCGGAAGGCCGTCCGTGAAGCGCCCCTTTCCCAGCAGCGCGACTGGTGGCGTGCCCGGGACACGGCTGCCGGCATGTCGCGGACTTCATCGCCGAGCCGGTTCTCACCGGCGGCTTCCCCTTAATGGCGCCAATGGCGCCCGGACCGCCTGCCACCGGCACCCGCCGAATGGCGGGACATCGTCGAGGAACACGGCAGCCCCCACCACCAGGCAGGGCGTCACCACATCGATCACGGCACCACCTTCGACGCCGGCGCCGTACGCGAACACCGCGAACACCCGGGACAGCCGGTGGGCCCTGACGGACCCCGACCCAGGAGAGGCGGATCTATGAGGAACGGCTCCTGCCCGAAATGCGGCTCCTCCCACATCATGGCCGATATCGACGTGCATGACCGCGGACAGAACGGTGCGCTCCCGCTGCGCGTCCACATCACGGAGCCGGAACCGCCGAACCACGGCTTCATCTGGAAGCAGGGCTCGTCATCGGGGGTCGTCCGCGCCTGGATCTGCGCGGCCTGCGGTTACACCGAGCTCTACACCGACAACCTCGCCGCGCTGTACGAGAGCTACCGGAAGGGCCGACCCTGAACCGGGTCCCCTGAACATGCGGGCTTCCCGCCCGCCTCCCGTACGGAGACCGGCTCCTGATCTGCCCGCGCCCGGCAGCACCCGCAAAGTGAGAGGCCGTTCTCCGAGGGGAACGGCCTCGGACGTCGGCGGAGCCCAGGTTGTGAACCCCAGGCCGACAGGTCGCGGACACGGCGTGTCGCAAGCAGCTCCGGCCGATGCTCCCGGGAGGCGCCGAAGTGATGGACGGCACCTTCACGCCGTAGTCACTCAGAAGATCGAAGAGGCCGGTCCCGCTGGGCGGAACCGGCCTCTGACATTGGTGGAGCTATGGGGATTTGAACCCCAGACCCCTTCGATGCGAACGAAGTGCGCTACCGGACTGCGCTATAGCCCCAATGCCTCGACTAGGTTAGCAAACATTCGAGGCTCCTCGCGCCATCTGATCAATCACCGACCGCCCGCCTGTCGGTGAACTGGTCGGAGTACTGGTCGAAGACCTGAACCCGCTTGCGCGCCTCGAGCATGATGATCTCCGCCTCACGCGCCTTGGCCTCGATGGCGCGACGGCGCGCACGCTGCCTCTCGATCCGCTCCGCCCGCGCCTTGGCGGCCAGTTCACGCCGCTCCACGTCCACGCGTACGGCGACGCGCAGCACGGCGAGGTACCCGACGAGGAGGACCGCCGACGGCGTGACGGCCCACCAGGGCACGACCCTGACGGCGGCGGTGACGGTGGAGGCGATGATGAGAAGGATGCTCCAGAGCAGCCTCCTGCGGCGACGTGCGACGATGATCGCCCGGCGCCTCCGCTCGGCGCGACGCATCCGCGCCGCCCGGTCCTCGGGGCCCCGAGGGGCTCCCGCGGCGGTCGGTGAGGCGGACTCGGCACCCTCCGCCTTACCTGTGGCGCCTCTCTCGGCGGGCGCGCCCTCGCCCGACGCGGATTCGGTGGCCCTGGCGGCGCCGCCGGACCTCTCGGCCTCGCGCTCCGCGACCGGAGCCGCGAGCGGGACCGTGAGGGGAGCGTCGGAAGCCTCCGAGGACTCCGCGCGCGGTCTCTCGACGACCGTGTCCGCGTCGGCCGCGGGCTCCGCGGAATCCGCAGGATCCCCTGGCTCGGCGAGCTCTGCGAGCTCGTCCTCGTAAAGGTCGTCGATGGCGTGCTTGTCCCTGCGCAGCCACATGGGCAGCAGGACGCCGAGCCACATGACGACGATGGCGAGGTAGAGGAGGACGCTACCCATGCGACCACCTCCGGAGATGCCGAGCACACCTGCGGACTCTGGGCGTCTGAGATGTGCTCACGTCACGCACCGTAAGACTGCGTGTCACTGATTGACGAGCATTCGATGCGGTGTGTCGCGAGATCGTCAAAGCTGTTCATGTAATTCGATCCCGGTGCGTAGTCACCGGGAAGCGCTCACTGTCCCGGGGTCGTCTCCGTGCGCCTGGACGCCGCCGCCTCGCGGGCGCGGCGCCACTGGACGAGGAGGCCGCGCGGGACGTCCTCGACCGTCAGCGCGTAGCAGATGTGGTCGCGCCAGGCGCCGTCGATGTGGAGCTGGCGCCGGCGGACGCCCTCCTCCCGGAAGCCGAGCTTCTCGACCACCCTGCGGCTCGCGTGGTTCTCCGGGCGGATGTTCGCCTCCAGGCGGTGCAGTCCCGTGGTGAAGAAGCAGTGGTCGACGGCCATGGCCAGCGCGGTCGGGATGATGCCGCGCCCGGCGAGCGCGCCGTCCACCCAGTAACCGACCTGGGCGGACCGGGCGGAACCCCAGACGACGGCGCCCACAGTGAGCTGCCCGGCGAACGCTCCCTGGTAGGTGACCACCCAGGGCAGGGCGAGCCCCTGCCGCGCCTCGCGCCGCAACGTGCCCACCATCGAGACGTACGGCCCGAGGCCGGTCCTGAACAGCGGCGTCTCGGGGTTGCTCGGCTCCCAGGGCCGAAGCCAGTCGGCGTTGCGCAGCCGGGTCTCACGCCAGGCACGGACGTCACGCAACCGCAGGGGCCGGAGTCCGACGGGCCCCTCGGTCAGGGCCGCCGGCCAGCCGCGAAGTCGATCCACGCGTCAATCATCTCCCGGAAGTCCTCCGCCGCGCCACGCCGGTCCCCGAACCCCGTCATCTGCGGTGGTCACCGCCCCGGATCTGGTCGACGGCGTGCCCCAGGATCGGGGCGAGCACCGCCATCCCGTCACGTACGCCGCCCGAGGAGCCGGGCAGGTTGACGATCAAAGTGGATCCCGCCTGGCCGGCCAGCCCGCGGGACAGGATCGAGGCGGGCACCTTCTCCCTGTTCACCTGGCGTACGGCCTCCGCGATGCCGGGGATCTCACGGTCGAGGACGCGGCGCGTCATCTCGGGCGTGAGATCCAGGGGGGTGAGGCCCGTGCCGCCGGTCGTCACGATGACGTCGTAGCCGTCGCCGACCCCCTGTCGAAGGGCCGCCTCGACCGGCTCGCCGTCGGGGACGACCTTGGGGCCGTCCACGGTGTCGCAGCCGGTCTCCAGGAGCAGCCGCGCCAGCAACGGCCCCGAGGTGTCCTCGTAGATCCCGGCGGACGCGCGGTTCGACACCGTGATCACGAGCGCTCTCACGGACGGGTCCAGACACCGGTCTTGCCGCCGGTCTTCTCCTCGACGCGCACGCCCGTGATGACGGCCGCGGGATCGACGGCCTTGACCATGTCGATCAGGGCCAGGGCCGCGACCGTGACCGCGGTCAGCGCCTCCATCTCGACACCGGTGCGGTCGGCGGTCTTGACCCGGGCGGTGATCTCCACGCCCGTGTCGACGACGTCGAGCACGACCTCGACGCCCTGTACGGCGATCGGATGGCAGAGCGGGATGAGGTCGGGAGTGCGCTTGGCGCCCATGATCCCGGCGATCCTGGCCACGCCGAGGGCGTCACCCTTGGGCACGTCACCGGCGCGGAGCGCGGCCACGGCGGGGGCGGCGAGCAGGACGCGTCCGGTGGCGGTCGCCGTACGGACGCTGACGTCCTTCGCTGAGACGTCCACCATGCGGGCGGCGCCGGTTTCGTCGATGTGCGTCAGTTCGTCGCTCACAGCGGGATCACCTCCACTTCGGCTCCCTCGGGGAGCTCGGTCACCTCTTCGGGCACGACGACGAGGGCGTTGGCGGACGCGAGCGCGGCGAGCTGGTGCGACCCCTGCCCGACGACCGGGGCCACCGTCTCCCCCGACAGCACGGCGCGCAGGTAGGACCGTTTCCCCGCGGGGGAGCGCAGGTAGGCCGTGGTGGTCGCTCTCACCGTCCGGGGCGGCCCTTCGGGGAGGCCGCGCATCTTGCGCAGCGCCGGTTCGACGAAGAGCACGAACGACACGAAGGACGAGACCGGATTGCCGGGCAGTGTGAAGATCGGCACGTCGTCGTCGCCGACCACTCCGAAGCCCTGGGGCATCCCCGGCTGCATGGCGACCTTCTCGAAGACGACCTTGCCGAGCGGGGCCAGGGCCTCCTTGACCGGTTCGTACGCGCCCATGGAGACGCCGCCACTGGTGATCACGGCGTCGGCTCGGACGAGCTGGGCCTCCAGCGCGCTCAGGAACCGCTGCGGGTCGTCCGTCACGGCTCCGGCGCGGAACACCTCTCCCCCGGCCTCCTGTACGGCGGCCGCGAGCATGAAGCTGTTGGACTCCCAGATCTGGCCGTGGCCCAGCGATGTGCCCGGCTCGGCCAGCTCGGCTCCGGTGGAGATCACGACGACCCGGGGCCGGGGCCGTACCAGCACGCGGCGGCGCCCGACCCCGGCCAGGATGCCGAGCTGGGCCGGCCCGATCACGCTGCCTTCGCGCAGCACGATCTCACCCGCGTGCACGTCCTCACCGGCGCGCCGGATGGCGTTGCCCGCAGGGGCCGGCCGGTGAACGGTGACCCTGACCGTGCCGCCGTCGGTCCACTCGACGGGGACGACGGCGTCGGCACCCGCGGGCACGGGCGCGCCGGTCATGATGCGCGTGACCATGCCCGGCCCCATCGCGCGCAGCTCGCTGTCCCCCGCCGCCACGTCCTCGATCACCGGGAGCACGACCGGCGCGCCGGCCACGTCCGCCGCGCGTACGGCATAGCCGTCCATGGCCGAGTTGTCGAAGGGGGGAAGCGCCACTGGCGATGCGACGTCCTCGGCGAGCACCGTGCCGTGCGCCCGCTCGAGGTCGACCTCAAGCGGGGCCAGCGGCTGCACGGTCGCGAGGATGTCGGTCAGGTGCCGATCAACCGATTTCATACTTCTAGGATCCCGCCTGGTCGAGGAACTCCCGCAGCCAAGGGATGAACTCGGGCGCCAGGTCTTCGCGGCCGGCCGCGAACTGGACGACCGTGCGCAGGTAGTCGAGCTTGTTTCCGGTGTCGTAACGGCGGCCGCGGAACAGCACGCCGTGGACCGGGCCGCCCTCGCTCGTGCCGCGGGAGGCCAGCGTGCGCAGGGCGTCGGTGAGCTGGATCTCGCCGCCACGGCCGGGCGGAGTGTTCTCCAGAACCTCGAAGACGGCCGGGTCGATCACGTAACGGCCGATGACGGCCCAGTTGGACGGCGCCTCGTCGGCCGGCGGCTTCTCCACCAGGTCGGTCACGCGGACCACGTCGTCCTGGTCGGTCGCCTCGATGGCGGCCGCGCCGTACAAAGAGACCTGCTCGCGCGGCACCTCCATCAGGGCGATGACGCTGCCGCCGTAGGTGGCGCGTACCTCGATCATGCGCTTGAGCAACGGGTCACGGGGGTCGATCAGGTCGTCGCCGAGCAGACAGGCGAACGGCTCGTCGCCGACGTGCTGCTTGGCGCACAGGACGGCGTGACCAAGGCCCTTGGGCTCACCCTGGCGTACGTAGTGCATGGTGGCGAGGTCGACGGGCTCCTGGACCTGCGAGAGGCGCTCCTCGTCGCCCTTGGCGCGCAGCGCGTCCTCGAGCTCGTAGGCGACGTCGAAATGGTCTTCGATCGAACGCTTGTTACGGCCGGTCACCATCAGAACGTCGAGCAGACCGGCGGAAACCGCCTCCTCGACGACATACTGAATGGCCGGCTTGTCGACGATGGGCAGCATCTCCTTGGGAGTCGCCTTGGTCGCGGGCAGGAATCGGGTACCGAGACCCGCCGCCGGTACAACGGCTTTCGTTACGTTCTCAAAGTCAGCCATGGTGGAACACTAATGGAGCAGGCTATGGACAAGATGAACCTGCGGCGACGGATTCTTAACACACGGTCAGGACTCGATGAGAAGGTCCTGCGCGAGTCATCCGCCGCCATCCGGGAGCACCTCCTCGAACAGCCCTGGGTCCAGATGGCCGGGCTGGTCGCGTGTTACTGGTCGATCGGCTCGGAGCCGTCGACCCACGGCCTGGTCTTCGCGCTCTGGAAGCACGGGACGACGGTCATGCTCCCGGTGCTCCAGCCGGACCATGATCTCGACTGGGCGGTGTACGACGGTCCGGACTCCCTCGCCCCCGGTCCCTACGGGATCATGGAGCCGGTGGACACGCGACGCGGCGTGGACGCGATCAGGACCGCCGCGCTGGTCATCGTCCCCGCGCTCGCGGTGGACGCCTCGACGGGGGTCCGGCTCGGGCGTGGCGGCGGGTCCTATGACCGCGCACTCGCCAGAGTGGGTCCCAACGTCCCCACGGTGGCGCTGCTGCACGAAGGGGAGCTGATCGAGGACATTCCGACCGAGTCGCACGATCAGCGCGTCGCATTTGGGGCTTTACCGACCGGTATTATTCGATTGCGACAAATGTGACGAGACTGCCGTAGAGCTCGAAAGGGGGGCAGGTGGGGCTGAATGTATGGCTGCTCCTGTCCGCCATCATCGTCATCACGGCAATCGTCTCGGTCCGCATCGCCCACCGCACCGGCCTGCCCAGCCTCCTGATCTACCTCGGCCTCGGCCTACTGGTCGGAGAGTCGGGATTCGCGCACATCCACTTCGAGAACGCGGCGCTCGCCCAGCAGCTCGGTCTCGTCGCGCTCGCCGTGATCCTCGCCGAAGGTGGTCTGACGACCAACTGGCAGTCCGTACGGCATGCCGCGCCTGCGGCTCTGGTCATGGCCACGGTCGGCGTCGCGGTCAGCATCGTCGCGTTCGCGGTCGCCGTACAGGGCCTGCTCGACCTCAGCTGGCGGATGTCGCTGCTGCTCGGAGCCGTACTCGCCTCGACTGACGCGGCGGCCGTGTTCTCCGTGCTGCGACGGCTTCCGCTGCCTCCACGGCTCGCAGGGGTCCTGGAGGCGGAGTCGGGCTTCAACGACGCGCCGACCGTGATCGTCGTGACGATGCTGAGCCTGCCCACCGCGCCCATGCCGTCGACGTGGGACATCCTGGTCAACTCCACGTACGAACTGGCCGTGGGCGCCGTGGTCGGGTTGGCGATCGGGCCCCTGGCGGCGTACCTGCTGCGCAGGGTCGCACTGCCCGCCTCAGGTCTCTATCCGATCGCCGTGATGGCCGTCGCGTTCCTCGCGTACACCGGGGCAGTGCAACTCCACGCGAGCGGCTTCCTCGCCGTCTACCTCGCGACGCTGATCATCGGAAACAGCCGGTTGCCGCACCGTTCGGCCACCCGGGGGTTCGCGGAGGGCGCCGCCTGGCTGGCGCAGATCGGCCTCTTCGTCATGCTCGGCATGCTCGCCAGCCCGTCGGAGCTCCCGAACGCGATCGTCCCCGGTCTGCTGGCGGGCGTGGTCCTCGTGCTGCTCGCCCGCCCACTCTCCGTCGCCGTCTGCGCGCTTCTCCTACGGCTCACGCGTATCGACCGGATCTCCTGGCGAGAACAGGTGTTCCTCTCCTGGGCCGGCCTGCGCGGCGCGGTTCCCATCGTCCTGGCCACGATCCCGTGGGCGGACGGCATGATGGGAGCCAAGGGCGTGTTCAACGAGGTCTTCATCATCGTGATCGTCTTCACGCTGGTGCAGGGCCCGACCCTGCCGTTCCTGGCTCGGCTGCTCGGGATCAGCGCCGAGGGAGAGGCCCGGGACCTCGACGTCGAGGCCGCGCCACTGGAGGAGCTGAAGGCGGACCTGCTGCAGGTGCGGATCCCTCCCGGATCCCTCATGAACGGTGTGGAGATCTTCGAGCTGCGGCTCCCCGCGAACGCCGCGGTGACGATGATCGTGCGCGACGGGCGTTCCTTCGTCCCCTCGGAGACCACCAAGTTGCAGGCCGAGGACCAGTTGCTCGTGGTCACCACGGCCGCACAGCGGCAGGTCGTCGAACAGCGCCTGCGCGCCGTGAGCCGCAAGGGCAAGCTGGCCGGCTGGTACGGCGAACGCGGCCTCACCTGAAGAAGCAGCCACGAGCGACATGCAGTGCGAGGCGACACGCAGTCCGGCACGGCGTTCAGTGCGGGGGGGTCGTTCACTGCGGGGGTTCACTGCGGGGGTCACTGCGGGGGTTCACTGCGGGGGGCGTTCACTGAGGGGGCATGTTCACCGCGAGGCCGATATTCGTCGCGGGTCGACGCCGGCCACAGGGCGGGGCGAGCGTTCCGTGGCCCGTCCGCGACGTCCCACTATGTGAACGGTAAGTGTTCCGGGATGTGGCAGCGGCGCCTCTTGCAGAGCGACACCCGATCACGCGCGAGGCACGGCGGGGCACGTGCGCTTGGGGCGTTCGGGCCTGTGGCACAGGCGTTCCGGCACGTCGGAAGGGTGCGCCGGCCGAGGGTACGCAATAAACAGGGCCTGAGTAGCGTTTATGCTTGTCGGCTGCGTACCATTAGCAGTCGCACCGGTCGAGTGCCAGTTTCAGGAGGAGCGCGTGCCCACCTACCAGTACGCCTGTACCGCTTGCGGTGAGCAGCTGGAGGCCGTCCAGAAGTTCTCTGACGCCCCGCTCACCGACTGTCCGCAATGCACCGGCAAGCTGCGCAAGGTGTTCTCCGCGGTCGGCATCGTGTTCAAGGGATCCGGTTTCTACCGCACCGACAACCGGTCCTCGAACTCGTCGAAGTCGACGAGCTCGACCTCGACGTCCGGCGACTCGTCGAAGACCGACTCCACTCCGGCTCCGGCGAAGACCGAGTCCACCAGCAGCAGCACCCCGGCGACGAGTTCGACAACCGCGTCGTCCACCTCCGCGGCATAGCCCCCGGCCCGGCTCGGCCGGGCCGCACCGGGCGTGGACGAAGGGGCCTGCCCAGGACCGGACCGCCCAGGACCAGGCCGCCCAGGTTGACCGGCCCGCGCGTGCCGCACTGCCCGAACCGGCCTCGGGCCGCGAGCGGACCGAGTCGATCGGGACCGAGTCGATCGGGACCGAGTCGATCGGGAACGCGCCCGAGCCAGGCCGCCTCAAAGCGGACACGGAGCAGTCGCGCGGTCGGCGGCGAAAAGTTATCCACAGGGCCGAGATCCATCCCCTCGGGCTTTCGCTAGTGTCTGCCCATGGTCACTCGCGCAGACATCGGTGTCATCGGCGGTTCGGGGCTCTACTCGCTGCTCGACGATGCCGAAGAGGTCCAGGTCTCCACACCGTACGGCCCGCCCAGCGACACGATCACGCTGGGCCGCATCGGCGGCCGCTCTGTGGCGTTCCTCCCCCGGCACGGGCGTGGTCACGAGCATCCGCCCCATCGCATTCCCTATCGCGCCAACATGTGGGCGCTGCGTTCACTCGGCGTCCGCCAGGTGCTCGCCCCATGCGCCGTCGGCTCTCTCCGCGTCGAGTACGGCCCGGGCACCCTGGTGATCCCCGACCAGCTCGTGGACCGGACGACGAGCCGGGAGCAGACCTACTACGACTCCGGCTGCGCCGTTCACGTCTCCTTCTCCGATCCCTACTGCCCCTCCGGGCGCGGTGTCGCACTGAGCGCCGCCCGCGAGGAAGGGTGGCCCCCCGTCGACGGCGGCGCGCTCGTGGTGATCGAGGGCCCTCGCTTCTCCACCAGGGCCGAGTCGCAGTGGTACGCGGGAGCTGGGTGGTCGATCATCGGCATGACGGCGCTGCCCGAGGCCGTGCTCGCCCGCGAGCTGGCCCTCTGCTACACACAGATCTCCCTGGTGACCGACCACGACGCCGGGGTGGTGGCGGGCGAGGGCGTCACCCACGAAGAGGTCCTGGCAGTCTTCGCCGCCAACGTCGAGCGGATGCGCTCCCTCATCGGGCGGGCCGTGGCCGCCCTTCCGTCCGAGCGTTCCTGCTTCTGCGGCAGCGTCCTCGACGGCATCCCGCTCCCGTTCGAGCTTCCTTGAGCGCATGCGCGCGCTGAGCCGTCCGCTCGCCCGTCACCGCCGCCTCATCGCCGCGTTCCTCGCCGCCACCGCGGTGGCGTGTGCACTGCTGTCCGTGCGGCAGCCGTCCGGCGTCGCCGTTCTCGCCGCGGCTCGCGACCTGTCCGGGGGTCGCGTGTCCGCGCAGGACGTCACCGTCGTACGGCTGCCGCCGGAAGCGGTTCCCGACGGCGCGTTCGATGAGAGAGCCTCGGTCGTCGGCAGGGTCCTGTCCGGTCCGGTGCGCCGGGGCGAACTGCTCACGGACGCCCGGCTGCTCGGGCGGGGATTCCTGTCGACCCTGGGCTCCGGCCTGGTGGCGACCCCCGTGCGGCTCGCCGACGCGGACGCGGCCACTCTGCTCTCGCCGGGTGACGTGGTCGACGTCCTCGCCGCCTTCGGACAGGAAGCCGCTCCTCAGGCGGTCACCGTCGCCAGGCAGGTCACCGTCGTGACCAGACCGGCGGCAGGGGCCGTCGAGGGCGCGCTCCTTGTCCTCGCCACCACGAGTGAACAGGCGACCGCGCTGGCCCGCGCCCAGTCCGCCAGCCGTCTCTCCGTGACCATCCACCCGCGCTAGCGCCCCTCATTGCGCCAGATCACGGCTGGGCACGGATCGGTTCGGCGCAGATCGGTTCGGCGCAGATCGGTTCGGCCCAGATCACCGAGGGGGCGGCCCATCAGGAGACGGACCAAGGAGGGAACGCCTGCCGCGCCTTTCGACGGTGCCCGCCTACGAAGTGGCTGCGGTGGGCGCGGGCCGTCGTGATCTTCTCGACACCGGACGCCAGGTCGTCAGCAGGGCCATGGCCAGCAGCAACTCCGCGATGTCTCCGCCGTAGTACATGATCTCGGCGGCCCCCCGCAGCCCCGTCACGGGCACCCGTACGTCGACGAATAGCCCGGCGTACATGAACTGGGCCAGCGTGGCATGTGACGTGATCGCCACTCCCAGCACGACAAGCCGTGTCTTGACGGACGGGCGTCGAGGCGCGGGATCCGGTCCCGCGATGACCCAAGCGAACAGATAGCCGGCCAGCAGAAAGTGGAGGTGCACGAGATGATGCGAGACCTGGCCTCCGGAGACCAGCCGATACACCGGGGTGAAATACACCGCGGCCATGCCACCTATGTTGAGCACCAGTGCGAACCACGGATTGACGGCCACGTGCAGAACGCGACTGCGGAGAACCTTCGCGACATGGCGCCTGTGCCGCGGCGGAAGCGACCGCAGCAGCAAGGTCAGCGGTGCCCCCAGCACGAGAGCGGTGGGGACCACCATGCCGATGAGCAGATGTTGCAGCATGTGCCCACGGAAATCAGTGTCGGCGAAGGTGCCGATCGGCGGGAGCACCGCCACCATGAGCAGTGCGCAACCGGTGGCGAAGCTCGCCGTACGCCACCGGCTCCATCCCCTCGGCTCATGCCGTACGCGTCCGGCGAGCACGAGATATCCGCCGAGCAGGAGGGCGACCGCCACCGCCTGCGGAGCCGACGCGATCACACCACCATGACCCTCGTGAGCGACGAAGGTCATGCGGCCGAGCCGTTCGGCTCAGTGTGAAGGCGGACCGACCCGCGTTGCAGCAGCCACCCTCCGGCGACGAGCAACGCGCCCAGCACGAGGAACCCCACGTCCCACCAGGTCTGGTACGGCCCGCCGCGCACGTGGTGAATGCCGAGGATGTGATGGTCGATGACGCCTTCGACGAGGTTGAACAGCCCCCAGCCGACCAGGATCCAGCCCCACAGTCCACGCGAAGCCCAGACGCCGCTCCGGCGGTGGGACATCCGCGAGTACAGCATGGCCAGGCCCACCAGCACCGCCGTCCAGGTGAACACGTGGAAGAACCCGTCCCACAGGGTGTTCATCCGCAGCCCGGGAACGGTGTCCGCGGGGTAGTAGCGCACGCCGATGTTGTCGCTGTCGGTGCTGCTCAACATGTGGTGCCACTGCAACACCTGGTGAAGCATGATGCCGTCCACGAACCCGCCGAGTCCCACACCGAGGATCACTCCCGGCAGTGCGATGTCCCCTGTCACGTCGGCTGGTCGGGCCGCTCTGATCCCCATCATGAGCCTCTCCTGCGGTCACACCAGCGTCTGTCTCAAGGAGTGCGCCGGCTCTCGGCCTGTTCGTCGTCCACTGCGCGGGGCATGTCGACCGGCGCGTCCAGCCGAAAGGCCACGGCGGCGGCCGGACGTCCACGGGAAGGCACCCGGACACGATCTGATGCTAAGCCGGGAAACCGCAGATCAGAGCGCAGGAAACGCCGTCATCCCCCATGATCGGCCGTCGGCGGATCGGTCGCGCACGATCCCGGTGGCGACCGCCGTACACGATCGGAGCTGTCGTCCACGGCACCGGCCGGACACGCCTCGGCACGGAAGCCGGTGACGTGCCGGGACCCACCCCATTTCTGGGTCAGACGACTCCATGTCAGCTGTAAAGGATCAGACGGCGCGGACTCTGGCTTGCGGCCCCAGATGGACGGGCTCCTCAGAGGAGCGAACCCACCTTGGGGTCGTACTCCCAGTGCCACGGCTCGAACGGACTGCTGTAGGCCCAGTCGGGGTGGATGAAGCCATAGCGCTTCGAGTTGGCCTCAAGCCAGTTGAACTGCGCGGACCGGAAGATCTGCACGCCCCCGCAGAGGTCGACGGCCATGCCGAGACCGTGGTTGCTCTTGCCCGGGGTCGCCGCCAGCCCGGGACGCTGGTAGTAGACGGCCTGCTGTTCCGAGAGGCTGCGGTAACTGTCGGAGATGCAGATGGGCGTGCCGAATCGCTGCTTGTAGGCGACGTTGAGATCGGCGAACGCGATCGCCGCGTCGGCACGCAGTTCCTCGCCCTTCTGCGGAAGCGGGCAGAGATAACCCCTCGGCAACAGGCCGTTGGGGAACTGCGCCGCGAGGTCGACCCGCGTGGGGTCGCAGGCTCCCGTACCACGGTTGTTGGCGTTGACCTTGACGCCCAGCTTGACCAGCGCCCGGGTGAGTGACTTGACGAGAGCGGCCGAGCGCGTGCGCAACGTGTCGATCTCGGCGTCCAGTTGGGCCTCCTGCAGGAGGTTCTCTGCACGTAGCTCCTGCGCCTCGGTGGCCAGCCGTTCTCGCTCCTGGAGGAGCTTCCCCGCGTCGGACACGACGTTGTTCTGTCCGGCGACCATGTGGTTCACGTCGCTGAGCGCGCGGAGAGGGTGCGTGCCGTCACCAGTCGGGAAGAACGCGCCCATACCGTTGGCCGTGGGGTCCTGGTAGACGTACTCGACGATCTCGGACAGGGGCCTGCGCACCTTGGCCAGCTGCTGGTTGGCGGCCTGGAGCTGGGTCAGCTTGGTGGTGACCTGCTTCTGGAGGGCGTCGAACTGCTTCTGCCGTGCCTTCAGCGTTCGGTTGGCGTCCTCGATGCCCTTGAACGCCTTCTGGGCCTCACGCCGCAGCTCGGTGAGGTTCGCCGGGGCCTTCAGCGGGACGACGCCCAAGGCGTTGCGCGGCGCAGTGTCCCCGTGAGCGGCGCCGGCGGTGGCTCCACCGACGAGCGAAGTCATCACCATGACAACCGCGATCAGACCCGCCGATCGAGGAGATGACACGATCGACTCCTCCATTGCGAATTCATGACCTGGGCCAGGGACGCACGTTACTACAGCCGGATGAATGCCCGGGTCCGGGGCGTCAAGCGGTCAGGCTGTCCGGCGCGCACGCTCCTGACACGCCTCCCACAACCAGGTGTCCTGCCATTCCCTCGCGCACGAGAACTCCGGGGTACTGGGCTCCGCCCGCCGCGCGGGCCGCTGGGGCCGAGATCTCGGTGACACTTTCCTTACCGGCCACTTCGGCGGCAGGAGGTGATGGGGCTTACGAATCAAGGGCCGCGGCACCATCCCCTGGTACAGCGGTACGAGCGCCTGGTAGAGCAGATCCGGACGGGCCCGGACGTGATCGTTCACCTTCGGCGGCGCCTGCCGTGGTGCGGCCACCCCGAACGAGCCACGGATCGAGTCCCCGTATCCCGTGAGTTCGCCGATGAGCAGGCCAAGGGCGAGCAACGCCGGCGCGAGCAACGCCGCGACGAACATGTGCGCACCCCGAGGGAGTCTGCGTCGCCGTATGGTCACAATGCGTGACGGTAATCAGATAGGCTGCTGACGGGTCGTCCGCTTGCCAGGGCTTTACCGCCCGTCAGGGCAGTGATGACCATGAAGTCGGCCGACTTATCCGCCCCAACGGCGCACGCGGTGCCAACCTTTCGCTAGGCTTACAGGGCATGTCTCGCCTCCGTAGCTCAGGGGATAGAGCACCGCTCTCCTAAAGCGGGTGCCGCAGGTTCGAATCCTGCCGGGGGCACGCACCAAATCTTCGACACAGGCACTCGCACTCTTCAGCGGGTGCCTGTTTTCGTTCCCGGGAAGTTGCTCTGCCATGGCCGCGACTTCCCCGATCGTGTCGCCGTCGAGCGTGATCCGGATCAGCGCCATACCTGCGCCCGCGTCGTAGCGGATCTCCAGCCGGAAGGCGGAGAACAGCTCTCACTGGAGCGCTTCAGGAAGGTCCGCGAGCCTCATTTGGAGCATCGGAACCCTGTCGAGCAGGTCCACCTGCTGGTCGCGGCCGGGCCGGTGGGCTTCGAGGTCGGCCAGCTCCTGCACCTTGGCCCGGCGCTCGGCCTCCAGCTCGCCGAAGCGGGCGCGAAGGCGACGCGAGAACTCCGTATCCGCATCGACGTCCTCAAGTTGGGCGATCAGCCGATCCTGCTTCTTGGTGATCTCCAGCCTGCGCCGCCTCCAGGTTCTCGAACGGCACCGCATCGTCCAGCAGTTCGCGGCGCAGCGTCCTGCGGAACCGCTCGACCTTCCCGGCCAAGTCTGTCCAAGAAGGGGCCGGATCGTTGGACACGATCACTAGTGCACGCCTTTCCAGATCTGGAGGTGTGCGGCAGGACGGGCAACGTTCCGGCGGTGCGCGACTTGGTGGAGGATTCGGGTCCAGGAGGCGTCGAGCGGCTCAGGGGAAAAGGCCACGCGGTCGGTGACCGAGCGGCGCACAATGCGGACGGCGCCCAGGAACTTGATCCGGTCGGGGTCGATCCCAGCCGCCGTGGCGGCGGTGCAGATCAACGTGCACAACGCCCAATGGGTCAGCAGGTAGGCCCAGATTTCCTGGTAGACCAGCTCGGGGGTGCGCGAGCGCAGGATACGACCCGGCCCGCGCAGGTGGGTCTTCAGCTGATCGATACCGGTTTCGGCCTCCCAGCGGTCGTGGTAGCAACGGGCCAGGTCCTCGGCGGTGGCCTCGGCAGGGTCGAGGATGCTAGTGCCGTGTCAGGCCACGTTTGCCCTCTTCACGATCCGGCGTAGGCGGGGGTTATCGACGTTGCGGTTACGCCAGGCGATGTAGCGGCGGA
>NZ_JBFALK010000035.1:0-65869 GCF_040656155.1 Microtetraspora glauca | reverse complement strand
TTGTGGAGGCGCGCGTAGGACCGTGCCAGCAACCACCGCGCCCGCGAACGCCGCGCATGCGGCTCACCAGGCCGCGACTATCACGGCGCGCCGGAGCAACTGCCCGCCGTAGCGGAGCGGCAGGCACGTGCGGCGGGCCGACGCTGCCCGCCACAACAGAGCGGCAACCATGTACGGCGCGGCTGCGCCGAACTCCCGCCGTCCCAGAAGTCTCCAAGCGGATACTCAGCTTGGCGGACGGGTGAGGCGCTGGCGGAAGACCCAGTAGCTCCATCCCTCGTACAGCAGGACAAGCGGCAGGAAAATGGCCGCGACCCATGTCATGACCAGCAGCGTGTACGGCGAAGACGAGGCGTTCGTGATCGTCAGGCTGTTCGCCGCGGCCGTACTCGACGGCAGCACGTTCGGCCACAGGTTGATGAACAGCGTGCCCGTGGCGAGGATGATCGTGGCAGCCGTGGCGGTGAACGCCCACCCGTCCCTGTGCCGGATGGTGGCGCCTATCCCAGCGAGCAGGGCGGCAACGGCCAGCGCGGACGTGATCAGGGTGACCGTCTTGCCGTACATGACCTGAGTCACCGCGAGAAAGAGCACCGCGACCAGGGCGACCACCGGGGCGAGGCGCAGGGTCACCGCACGCGCGCGGGCGCGCAACTCGTGGGTGGTCTTCAGGGACAGGAACACCGCGCCGTGCAACAGGAACAGGCCGAGCGTGACCAGGCCGCCGAGCAGCGCGTACGGGTTGAGCAGGGTGAGCAGGTTCCCCGTGTATTCGTGCCGGGCGTCGATGGGCACTCCGGCGATGATGTTGCCGAAGGCGACGCCCCACAGTGCGGCGGGGATGAGCGATCCCCAGAAGATGGCGCGGTCCCAGCCGCGGCGCCAGCGGTCGGAGTCGTGCTTGCCACGGAACTCGAAGGCCACCCCTCGGGCGATGAGCGCGAGCAGTATGACCAGCAGCACCAGGTAGAAACCGCTGAACATGGTGGCGTACCACTCGGGGAAGGCGGCGAAGGTCCCGGCACCGGCGACGATCAGCCACACCTCGTTGCCGTCCCAGACCGGTCCGATCGTGTTGATGAGGATGCGCCGGTCGATGTCGTCCCGCCCCAAGACCGGCAACAACATGCCGACTCCGAAATCAAAGCCTTCCAGGACGAAGTACCCGATCCAGAGCACCGCGATGAGGATGAACCATACGGTGGCGAGTCCCATCGGCCTCCTTCCTGGGCGAACTGGGCGAACTGGGCGAACTGGGCGACTTGGGCGAACCAGTACTCCGGCTTCCTCGGCGAAGCAAACCCGTTTCTTGGCGGACCAGACCCGAATCAGTACGTCAGGTGGGGAAAATGGGGTGGTTCCTCACTCTCTCCTGCCGGTGTGGGACCCGCTCTGACCATCCGCACCATGATCACGGCGGTGATCGCGGCGAGGATGCCGTAGATCAGCGTGAAAGCACCCAGCGAGATCGCGAGCGTGGCGACATCGACCCCCGGCGAGTCACTCTCGGCCGTCTTGAACACTCCGACGACCGTCCAGGGCTGACGGCCCATCTCGGTGAAGACCCAGCCGGCGGTGTTCCCGATGAAGGGCAGCACCATGGCGACGACCGCCGCCCGGTAGAACCAGCGGCCGGGGGTTCTGCCCGGTCGGCTCACCCAGAGTCCGACCAGACCGAGCAGACTCGCCAGGCCACCGAATCCGATCATCAGCCGGAAGGACCAGTACGTCACCGGGATGTACGGGCGGTAGTCCCCGGGGCCGAACCGGGCGACGTACTCCCGCTGGACGTCGTTGACGCCCTGGACCGTGCCGTCGGAGTTCCCGGTGGCGAGATAGGACAGCACGTGCGGCACGCGCAGGCTCCAGATGGCCTTCTCGCCGCTGAGGTTGCCGATCGTGAACAGGGAGAACGGCGCGGGGGTGGACGTCTCGTACAACGCCTCGGCGGAGGCGATCTTCATCGGCTGCTGCACGGTCATGATCTTGGCTTGGATGTCACCGGTGATCGCCGCGCCGATGCCCGCGACGATCAGCAGCACGAGCCCGGCCCGCAACGCCGGCCGGAACAGGGCGGTCTCGCTGCGTCTGGCCAGATGCCAGGCGCTGACCCCGACGAGGAAGCCCGCCGCCGTAAGGAACGCGGCGAAGAGGACATGCGGGACCGTCACCAGGTTCGTCGGATTGCTGATCACGGCCCAGATGCTCGTCAGCTCGGCCCGACGGGTGCCCGGGTTGATCCAGTATCCAACGGGATGCTGCATCCAGGAGTTCGCCGCGAGGATGAAGTACGCCGACGCGACCGTGCCGATCGCGGCCAGCCAGATCGTGGCGAGGTGGACCAGGGGCGGCAGACGGTTCCAGCCGAAGATCCACAATCCGAGGAAGGTCGATTCGAGGAAGAACGCGAGGAGCCCCTCCATCGCCAGCGGAGCGCCGAACACGTCGCCGACGAACCGAGAATAGGAGCTCCAGTTCATCCCGAACTGGAACTCCTGCCAGATCCCGGTGACCACGCCCATGAAGAAGCTGACCAGGAAGAGCTTCCCGAAGAACTTGGTCATCCGCAGATAGACCTCGTTCCCGGTGATGTGCCACGTGGTCTGCATGGACGCCACCAGGATGGCGAGGCCGATCGTCAGCGGGACGAAGATGAAGTGATAGACGGTGGTGATCCCGAACTGCCATCGCGCCAGGTACAGCTTGTCCACAACGGCTCCCCCCCGTGCCGTCGGGACCGGCCTCAGGGATGCCCCCCGGGAGGCCGGGATGTCACAGGGGTACCCCGGCAGGCCGGGTCCTCACCTGACGACCAGGCCGGGTCCTCACCTGACGACGGCGACCGGGCAGCGCGCGTGGTGCAGGATGGCGCGGCTCACCGAGCCGAGCACCACGGCGCCGATGGCCCCGCGTCCGCGCGAGCCGACGACGATCAGGTCGGCCTTCTCCGAGGCGTCCACGAGGGCCGCTACGGGATGCCCGCGCACGACGTCCAGCGTGACCTCGACCTCGGGGAACCGCTCCTCCAGTTCTCCGAGCTTGTCCGTGGCGGCCTGGCGGAAGGCGTGCTGGATCTCCTCCACGTCGTAGACGACCTCCGGTCCGAGGATGTGCACGGGAAGCTCCCACGCGCAGATCCCACGCAGCCGGGCCCCGCGCAGCTTGGCCTCCTCGAAGGCGTACGCCAGGGCGGGGTCGCACTCCTCCGACTCGCTCACCCCGACCACGATCTCGCCGTACGCGGTGGCGGGGGCGGGCCGTACGACGACGACGGGCGCGTGGACGTGCCCGGCGACGTGCGAGCTGACCGAGCCGAGCAGCATTCCGGCGAAGCCGCCCCTGCCTCGGCTGCCCACCACCAGCTCGGAGGAGTGCTCGGCCTCCTGCCGCAACACCGGCGCCGGCACGCCGTAGACCAGTTCGGTCGTCACCTCGACGCCTGGTTGCCGGGTTCGTACGGCCTGGCGCGCGTCCCGGAGGATCCGCTCGCCCGACTGGACGATGGACTCCTGCACCCCGGGGATCGGATAGCGCGGGATCTCGTACGGCAGGCGGTCCACCACGTGGATGACCCGCAGCGGGAGTTCCTTGCGCGCCGCGTCGTCGGCCGCCCATTCGACGGCGGCCGTCGCGGCGGGGGAGCCGTCGGTGGCAGCGATGATCATGATGTCCTCCTCGTTCGTCCCCGGCACATCCATGACACGCCAGCGGCGGACCTGCTTCCAGGGCCGCTGGTCCTCATGGGAGGGGACCTTCCGCCTTCCCCGTAACGAGAACGCGAAAAGTCGGAAAGATTGCCAAAAAGCATGTGCCGTCCCGCCTGGGGAAGGAGGCTGATCACGGCAGGTTCGGCCGGGTCTGGAGGAGTTCTGTGCGCGAGGCCACAACCGAGGACGCCACAAGCGAGAACGCGACCGAGGACGCATCCGAGCACGCGTTCGTGCTGGTGCTGAACACCGGCTCCTCGTCGATCAAATACGAGCTGATCGACACCGGGTCCGGGACCCGCCTCGCCGTCGGCCTGGTGGAACGGATCGGCGGAGAGCGGGGCGCGCTCACCCACACGCGGGCGGGCAGCGAGCCGTACGAGGTGCACCGGCCCTATCCCGATCATGACTCGGGGTTGCGGGCGGCGCTCGACGCGTTCGCGCAGGCCGGCCCCGACCTGAGGCGCGTCCCGCTGCGCGCCGTCGGGCACCGGGTCGTCCACGGCGCCGACCGGTTCACGGGCCCTGTCCTGATCGACGACGAGGTGATCGCCGCCATCGAGGAGCTGTCCCGGTTCGCCCCGTTGCACAATCCGGCCAACCTGGACGGGATCCGGGTGGCGCGCAAGGCGTTCCCCGGCGTCCCGCAGGTCGCCGTGTTCGACACGGCCTTCCACCAGACCCTGCCCCCGCACGCGTACACGTACGCGGTGCCGCGCGCCTGGTCCGAGGACCTGGGTGTGCGGCGGTACGGCTTCCACGGCACCTCGTGCGCCTACGTCTCCCGGCTCGCGGCGGAGGTGCTCGGCAAGCCGCTGGAGGAGACCGACCTGATCGTGCTCCATCTCGGCAACGGCGCGAGCGCGACGGCGATCAAGGGCGGCCGCAGCGTGGAGACCTCGATGGGCCTGACTCCTCTGGAGGGCCTGGTCATGGGCACCAGGTCCGGCGACGTGGACCCCTCGCTGCCCTCGTACCTGGACAGTACGGCCGGGCTGGGCGTGAACGAGAGCCACGAGGCGCTGATGCGGGCCGGGGGCATGCTGGCCCTCGCCGGGGCGAGCGACATGCGCGAGGTCTGGGAGAAGGCCGACGCGGGCGACGAGGGCGCCCTGCTGGCGCTCGACGTCTACTGCCACCGGATACGCAAGTACGTCGGGGCGTACTACGCCGTGCTCGGCCGGCTCGACGCGATCGTGTTCACCGCCGGGGTCGGCGAGCACGACGCGCGGACCAGGGCGCGGTCCCTGAGCGGACTGGAACGGCTCGGCATCGCCGTCGATCCGGCCCGCAACCAGGCGAAGGACGAGCGGATCATCTCACCGCCCGGCTCGGACATCGCCGTGATGGTGATCCCGACCGACGAGGAGTGGGAGATCGCGTCGCTGGCCCTGCGCGTGCTCGCCTAGCGAAGCCCAGTACCTCAGTACGGCCAGACCCAGTTGCGGATCATGGGCGCGTCCTCGCCGTACTCGCGCGTGTAGGCGCGGCAGCGCAGCCGCTCGTCCATCATCCGCTGGCGCAGATGCGCGGTACGCGTGCCGAGGCGGGGAACCCGGTCGATCACGTCGATGACCAGGTGGAAACGGTCGATGTCGTTGAGCATCGCCATGTCGAAGGGCGTGGTCGTGGTGCCCTCCTCCTTGTAGCCGCGTACATGCAGGTTGGCGTGGCCGTTCCTGCGGTACGTGAGCCGGTGGATCAGCCACGGGTACCCGTGGAAGTTGAAGATCACCGGCCGGTCGACGGTGAACAGCGTGTCGTACTCGGCGTCCGTCATGCCGTGCGGATGCTCGCTCGGCGGCTGCAGGCGCATCAAGTCGACGACGTTGACCACCCGGACCCGCAGCTCGGGCAGGTGCTCGCGCAGCAGCGCGGCGGCGGCCAGGGTCTCCAAGGTCGGGACGTCGCCCGCGCAGGCGAGGACGACGTCCGGCTCCACGCCGTCGTCGTTCGACGCCCAGTCGATGATGCCGAGCCCCCGGGTGCAGTGGGCCACCGCCTCCTGCATCGTGAACAGGTCGAGCGTCGGCTGCTTGCCGGCGACCACGACGTTCACGTAGTCGCGCGACCGGAGGCAGTGATCCCCCACCGAGAGCAGCGTGTTCGCGTCCGGCGGCAGGTACACCCGGACGACCTCGGCCTTCTTGTTCATGACCACGTCGAGGAAACCGGGGTCCTGGTGGCTGAAGCCGTTGTGGTCCTGCCGCCACACGTGCGAGGACAGCAGATAGTTGAGCGAGGCGATCGGACGCCGCCAGGGGATCCTGCTCGACGCGGACAACCACTTGGCGTGCTGGTTGAACATGGCGTCCACGATGTGGATGAACGCCTCATAGCAGTTGAACAGGCCGTGCCGCCCGGTCAGGAGGTATCCCTCCAGCCAGCCCTGGCACAGGTGCTCGGAGAGCACCTCCATCACCCGGCCTTCGGGGGCGAGATGCTCGTCGGTCGGCAGCAGCTCGGCGTCCCAGGCCCGGTCGGTCACCTCGAACACCGCCTGCAACCGGTTGGACGCCGTCTCGTCCGGGCCCATCAGCCGGAAGTCGTCCGGGTTGGCGACGATCACGTCACGGAGGAAGGTGCCGAAGACCCGGGTGGGCTCGGTGGTCGCGGTCGCCGGGGCCTTCGTCTCGACCCCGTAGTCACGGAAGTCGGGCAGCACCAGCGGGCGCAGCAGCTCGCCGCCGTTGGCGTGCGGGTTGGCGCTCATCCTGCGCGGTCCGCGCGGCACGCCGGAGGTGACCTCGGGCACCGGTCGTCCCGCGGCGTCGAACAGCTCCTCCGGGCGGTAGGAGCGCATCCACTCCTCCAGGGCGGCCAGCCGGTCCGGGCGGTCCCGTACGTCGGTCAGCGGCACCTGGTGGGCCCGCCAGGTGCCCTCGACCAGGACGCCGTCCACCTCGTGCGGTCCCGTCCAGCCCTTGGGCGTGCGCAGCACGATCATCGGCAACCGGCCGCCCGAGCCCGCCTTGATCGCCGCGATCTCGTCGAAGACCTCGTCGAGGGTGTCGGCCATGAGCTGGTGCATGACCGCGGGATCGTCGCCGGAGACGATGTGCGGGCGGTAGCCGTACCCTTCCATGAGCTTGATCAGCTCGCTTTCCGGGATGCGCGCGAGCACCGTCGGATTGGCGATCTTGTAGCCGTTCAGATGGAGGATCGGCAGCACGATCCCGTCCTGCGCCGGGTCGAGGAACTTGTTCGAGTGCCAGCTCGCGGCCAGCGGCCCGGTCTCCGCCTCGCCGTCGCCGACGATGCAGGCCACGACCAGGTCCGGGTTGTCGAACGCCGCGCCGTACGCGTGCGCGAGAGCGTAGCCCAGTTCACCGCCCTCGTGGATGGAGCCGGGGGTCTCCGGGGCGACGTGGCTCGGGATGCCGCCGGGGAAGGAGAACTGGCGGAACAGCCGGCTCATGCCCGCGGCGTCCTGCGACACGGAGGGATAGACCTCGCTGTAGGTGCCCTCCAGCCAGGCGTGCGCGACCGCGGCGGGACCGCCGTGACCGGGCCCGGCGATGTAGATCATGTCCTGGTCGCGCAGGCGGATGATCCGGTTGAGGTGAGCGAAACAGAAGTTCAACCCGGGGGTGGTCCCCCAGTGGCCGAGCAGCCGCGGTTTCACGTCCTCGGGGGACAGCGGCTCCTTGAGCAGCGGATTGCCGAGCAGGTAGATCTGCCCGACCGACAGGTAGTTGGCGGCACGCCAGAACGCGTCGATCTGCGCCATTTCGTTCATGACCGTCCCTGTACCCGGGAGGCGGAGGTTGATTGCCGGAACGGGGACGAACGAGCCGAACGCCGGGCACCCTGGGGACCTTCGTCCCTGCAGGGTAGGATGCCGGGTGCGGAAGCCTGTAGGCATGAACCTCGACATGGCCGGGCTCCAGGAGCTCTCGCGGGCGGAGTGTCTGTCGCTGCTTTCCACGACGCCGATCGGCCGCGTCGTGTTCACCGAACGCGCCCTTCCCGCCGTGCAGGTCGTCAACTACATGCTGGACGGCGAGGACGTGGTGTTCCGCACCACCATGGGCTCCCGCCTGTCGAAGGCGGCGCGAGGCTCGATCGTCGCCTTCGAGGCGGACCACTTCGACCCGGTCACCCGCAGGGGATGGTCGGTCACCGCCGTCGGTCCGGCGCACCTAGTCGAGGAGCCCGGAGAGGTCCTGCGGCTGGCCCGGCTACCGCTCGTCCCGTGGGGGCCCGGCCACCACGACCAGCTCGTCTCCATCCGCGCGGAACTGGTCACCGGGAGGCGCCTCAGCTGAGGGGCACCCGCCAGCGCAGGCAGGTGCCCCTGGGCTCGCGCCGGACCACCTCGAACGTCCCGCCGAGGATCTCCGCCCGCTCGGCCAGGTTCCGCAGACCGCTGCGCCGCCCCTCCTCCGGCACGCCGACACCGTTGTCGCCCACTTCGAGAAGGAGGGCGTCGTCACGGGCGTCCACGGTCACGTTCACCTCGGTCGCGTGCGCGTGCCGTACGACGTTGGACAGGGCCTCGCGCAGGACGGCGAGGAGATGGTCCGCGAGCTTGGGCGTGACGACGGTGTCCAGCGCCCCCTCCAGGAGGACGCCCGGCATGAACCCGAGGTGGCCGCGCGCCGACTCCACCAGGTCCATGAGCTGCCCGCGCACCGTGGTGGCCGCCTCCTCCCTCGGCGTATGCAGCGCGAAGATCGTGGAACGGATCTGCCTGATCGTCGCGTCCAGCTCGTCCACGACGTGCTGGACGCGCCCGGTCACCTCCGGTTTCTCCACCAGCCGGACGACGCTCATCAGCGTCATCGCCGCCGCGAACAACCGCTGGATCACCACGTCATGCAGGTCCTTGGCGATGCGGTCGCGGTCCTCCAGCAAGCCGAGACGCTCGGCGTCCTTCCTGGCCTCGGCGAGTTCGAGCGCGACGGCGGCCTGACCTGCGAGGGCCTGGACCATCCGCAGGTCGGCGGAACTGAAAGGCAGGCGTCCGCCGCGCTTGCCCAGGCCCAGCACGCCCCGGACGTTCCGCCCCTTTCCGAGGGGGACCGACAACGACGGGCCCGCCTTGCCCACCGGCGCCTTGTCGGGACAGGACCTGATGTCGGCCACCTGCGGCTCGGCGGTGCGCAGCACCAGCCCCGCCACCGTGTCCTCGGCGGCCAGCTCGATGCCGAGCAGCTCCTCCGCTCCGAGTCCCTCGGCGATCTCGACCCGCAGCACCTCCGGGGTGGCGCCGAAGGAGATCGTCGCCACGTCCGCGTCGGTCATCTCCCGGGTGCGCCGGGCCAGGGTCACCAGCACGTCGTGCGGGTCGGCGCCGGACAGCAGGCTTGTGGTCACCTCGGACGAGACCTCGAGCCATGCCTCCCTGCGCCGGGTCTCCTCGTACAGCCGGGCGTTCTCGATGGCGACGCCCGCGGCCGTGGCCAGGGCGGTGACGATCGCCTCGTCCTCCTCGTCGAACTCGCCGTTGCGCTTCTCGGTGAGGTAGAGGTTGCCGAAGACCTCATCGCGTACGCGGATGGGGACGCCGAGGAACGAACGCATCGGCGGATGGCCGGCGGGAAAGCCGTACGACTCGGGGTGATCGGCGATGTCACGCAGCCGGAGGGACTGCGGCTCCTTGATCAGCAGCCCGAGGAGGCCGAGCCCGTGCGGCCAGTGCTCGATCCTGGCGATCTCCTCCTCGGACAGGCCGACCGGGACGAACTGGACCAGGGTGCTCTCGTCCCCGATCACTCCCAGCGCCCCGTAGGAGGCGTTGACCAGGGCGGTGGCGGCCTCGACGATGCGGTGCAGTACGGTCTCCAGGTCGAGCTCGCTGCCGACCGAGACCACGGCCTCCAGCAGCGAGTGCACCCGGTCGCGCGTGGCGAGCACGGCCTCCAGTCGGCTCTGCAGCTCGGCCAGGAGATCGTCCAGCCGCATTCGCGGGAGGAATGATCCCGATTCGGTGTCCGCCATGTCGTGCCCTCTCAAAGTGATACCACTCCGGGCATAGCACACCGCCCGCCCTCTTCGCGAGGACGGGCGGTGGATGGGTGGTGGCTACCTGAGTCGATTGAGTGATTTTCGTCACTTGAGGATCGGGTACCGCCTGACGAGCGCGGTGCCGCCCCACCAGCGGCCGATGCCGAGGGTGTCACCGGCGTTCGCGAGGGCGAGCCCGGCGAGGACGACGGCGTAGATCACGTGCTCGTCCATGAAGGGGTTGTTCGCCAGGGGCAGCTCGGCCGCCCACATGAGCACGAGGAGCAGACCGCCGGTGATCGCGGCGACGCGGACCCCCGCGCCGACGATCAGAGCGGTGCCGATCCCGGCCAGACCGATCATGAAGAGCCAGTCGGCCCACCCCTGGCCGGCGAGCCCGGAGAAGAAGCCGCCGAAGGTGTTCTCGGCCGTTCCCTTGAGGAATCCGGTGGTCGGGCTGCCGCCGTTGATCCACGCCTTCTTCTCGGGGGTGGCGAACCCTAAGCCGAGAAGCTTGTCGACGAAGGCCCAGAGGAAGATCCAGCCGATCGCCATGCGGGCGACCCCCCAGACGTAATCCACCGGCCTGCGAGCCGCCGTCGCGGCGTGTGCCCCGGGCGCCGGGACCGCACGCATCGCCTGCTGCTCGTTCCGCTCCATGATCGCCATCGTGAGCCCCTCTCCCTGTCGTCTGTGATGCCTCAAGTCCATCGCTCCCGCCGGATCGGCGGCAGTGCCGTACGGCTCGGCCGCGGCGGCACAGAGGTCCCCGGCTTGAGGGACCTTCGGCCCAAGAGCGCATGTCAGGGAGGAATGACCCTTTCTCCAGGACTTTGGTCCCTAGCGGGACATGGCGTTACCAATGGCATGGTGGGTTTGTGAATCGCGGCGAACCAGCATGAACGAACGAGAGCTCCGGGAACTGCCCCGGGACGAATCTCTGCGGCTGCTCGCCTCCGTGGCGATGGGCCGCGTGGTGTTCACCCTTCAGGCGCTCCCCGCGATCCGGCCGGTCAACCACATCCTCGACGGCGGCGACATCATCATCCGCACCCACCTGGGCGCGGCGATCACCTCGGCGGCCGACGGCGACGGCACCGTGGTCGCGTACGAGGCCGACGCGATCGACCCGGACGACCATCTCGGCTGGAGCGTGATCGTCCTCGGTACGGCCCGGCTCGTCAGGGACGAGGCCGAGGTCGCGCGCTACAGCGCGATGCTCAGGCCGTGGGTCTTCGGGAACATGGACCACGTGATCCGCATCCATCCCGAGGTCGTCACGGGGTTCCGGCTGATGGCCTTCAGCGAACCGATCGGCTCCTCGGAGCACTGAGGCGTACCGGGTTCTCGCAAAGAACGCCTTATATCGCATTTGTCCCGTTTGGTGACCACAGGCCGGGTTAGCGGGGGCCTCATGAAGGCACTCACCTGGCACGGAAAACGCGACGTACGGGTCCAGGAGGTCTCCGACCCGGCGCTCAAGGAATCCACCGACGCCATCATCAAGGTCACCACGTCCGGGATCTGCGGCTCCGACCTGCACCTGTACGAGCTGTTCGGCCCGTTCATGCTGGAGGGCGACATCCTCGGCCACGAGCCGATGGGCATCGTCGAGGAGGTCGGCTCCGACGTCAAGAACATCAAACCGGGCGACCGGGTGGTCATCCCGTTCAACATCTCCTGCGGGCACTGCTTCATGTGCGACCGCCGGCTCTTCGCCCAGTGCGAGACCACCCAGGTCCGCGACCACGGTATGGGCGCCGCCCTGTTCGGCTACACCAAGCTGTACGGCGAGGTGCCGGGCGGGCAGGCGGAGTACCTCCGCGTCCCGCAGGCCCACTTCGGCCCGATCAAGGTCCCCGAGGGGCCTCCGGACGAGCGGTACGTCTACCTCTCCGACGTCCTCCCCACCGCCTGGCAGGCCGTCGAGTGGGCCGACATCCCCGAGGGCGGCACGGTCGCGATCTTCGGCCTCGGCCCCATCGGCCAGATGTGCGCCCGCATCGCGCGGCATCACGGCCACCGGGTCATCGCGGTCGACGGCGTACCCGAACGCCTCGCCATGGCACGCAGGCACGGCGTCGAGACCGTGGACGCGCAGAGCCACCGGGACATCCCCGAGGCCCTCCGCGACCTCACCGACGGCCGCGGACCCGACTCGGTGATCGACGCGGTCGGCATGGAGTCGCACGGATCGCCCGTGGCCAAGCTCGCCCAGAGCATCACCGGCATGCTGCCTGACCGGGTCGCGGCGCCGCTGATGGAGAACGCGGGCGTCGACCGGCTCTCCGCGCTCCACCACGCCATCGAGTCCGTACGGCGCGGCGGCACGATATCGATCATCGGCGTCTACGGCGGCATGGCCGACCCGATGCCCATGCTGCGGATGTTCGACAAGGGCATCACGCTGCGGATGGGTCAGGCGCACGTCAAGCGGTGGATCGACGAGATCATGCCACTGGTCGACGACGACAGGGATCCGCTGGGCGTGATGGATCTCGCCACGCACCGCCTGCCGCTCGACCAGGCGCCGCACGGCTACGAGATCTTCCAGAAGAAGCGCGACGGCGCGATCAAGGTCCTGCTCACTCTGTGACCGGGACGGAACACGCCGACCTGGCCCAGGCCAGGTAGGCCGGCGTCCGGTCGGTCACGACGCCGCTCACGCCGTAATCGGCCAGACGCCGCCAGTCGCCCCGGTCGTTGGGGGTCCACGCGTAGACGGGAAGTCCGGCCGCACGGAACTCCCGCACCAGCGCCCTGGTGAGCCGGTCGTACCGGACGCCGACGAAGGAGAACCCCGCGGCGGCCGACACCCGGAGCGCGGACGAGGAAAGCAGCCCCCGCGTGGCCCCGATGGAGCCCACCGCCCGCAGCGCGGCGGCGGAGAACGACGTGATGCTCGCCCACCGGCGGGCGTCAAGGACGTCGTACACCTCGCGCAGTGCGCGCACGTCCTCCGCGTCCGGAACCTCCTTGAGCTCCACCATGGCGCGGCCGCCCCAGTCACGGACCAGCCGCAGCGCGCCCATCAGGGTCGGGGGCCGCTGGCCGTCCGCGGTGCGCAGCGCGCGGAACTCCGCCAGCGTCATGTCCGCGACCCGTCCCGTTCCCGTGGTCGTACGGTCGACCGTGGGGTCGTGCATCAGCACGGGTTGGTGGTCACTGGTGAAGTGGACGTCGAACTCGACCCGGTCGGAGCCGGCGTCCAGCGCGTTCTCAAAGGCCGCGAGCGTGTTCTCCGTCGCGTCGTAGCCGCGATGGGACACGAGCCGGGGGGCGGGACAGGACGACGAGGTGGCCAGGTGGGTCCGCCCCGGCGACGGATCCAGCATCGTGATCACCAGGAGCGTGGTCCCCAACGCGTTGGGAAGGCTGACTGCCATACAACCTATGATGCTCACGAAGCGTAGTCGCTCACTTACAAATCGTTGACAATGCCTCGATTATTTCCACCGGCCCGCGCTAAGCTCGCATAACGGGACAAAACGAGAGGGATCCGTACGATGGCGGACCACGGCCACGGTCACGGACACGATCAGGGACACGGTCATGGACACGGTGTCAGCCCGACCGCCGACCGGCGCCTCCTGACGGCGGCCCTCCTGCTGATCGTCACGTTCATGGCCGTCGAGGTGGCCATCGGCGTCATCGCGGATTCGCTCGCGCTCATCTCCGACGCCGGGCACATGCTCACCGACGCCATCGCCATCGTGCTCGCGCTGGTCGCGATGCGGATCGCCGCCCGCCCTCCGCAGGGCGGGTTCACCTACGGCCTCAAACGCGCCGAGATCATCTCGGCCCAGCTGAACGGCATCACCCTGCTGCTGCTCAGCGCGTACTTCGTCTACGAGGCCGCGCACCGGCTGGTCACGCCGCCCGAGGTCGAGGGCGTCTACGTCGTGGTGACCGGCCTGGCCGGGATCGCCGTCAACATCGCCGCCACCTGGCTGCTCGCCCGCGCCGACAGGGGCAGCCTCAACGTCGAGGGCGCCTTCCAGCACATACTCAACGACCTCTACGCGTTCATCGCCACCACCATCGCCGGGCTGGTCATCTGGCTGACCGGCTGGGGCCGGGCCGACGCCGTCGCCGCACTGGTCGTGGCGGCGCTGATGCTCAAGGCGGGCTGGCGTCTGGTCCGCGCCTCGGCGCGGGTGTTCATGGAGGCGGCGCCCGCCGGGATCAACCCGGCCGAGATCGGCCGCAGGACGGCCGCGCTCGACGCTGTGGTCGAGGTGCACGACCTGCACGTCTGGGAGGTGACCTCCGGTTACCCCGCCCTGTCCGCGCACATCCTCGTCGCCCCCGGCGCGGACTGCCACGCCGTACGGCTGGCCGCCGAGCGGCTCGTGCACGAGGAGTACGGCATCAGGCACACCACGCTGCAGGTGGACCACGCGTCACCGGACGTGCTGACCATCGGCCGTACGGAGCAGCGGCACGCGAACCACTGCGAGTGACCCGTCAGAAGTTCAGGCCGCGACCCGCCCGATAAGGCAACAGCCAGGCGAACCCGACGTTGCCGAAGTTGACCAGCATGCTGTGCGCGACCTGGGTGCCCATCTCGGAGACCTCCAGCCGGATCACCGCGCCCGACTGCATCCAGCGGGCCACCTCGTCCTCGGTCAGCGGCGGCTTGTGCACGCGCAACACGAGGTCGTGCAGTTGCCCGACCATACGGAGATGAAGCTCGCATGTGGGCTCAGTGGTCACCATCGGCCCGCCCCCGTTTGACGTACTGCGGACTTCACCGCAAGCCTACTCCGCGCGTAAATCCTTTCCCCGGCCGCTCCGTCAGACACGATGGACGGGTACGGCCGAGCCGAGGAGGAGATGAGGATGCGCATCGAAGACCTGCCGAGGACCCGGCGTGCGCTGCACGGAGTGGCCGAACTGGTCATGGCCGGCCCGCAGTACCGGCTGAGCGGCACCATCCGGCTCAGGGCCGCCTCCGGTGGATTCGCCACGATCACCGCGCCGGACCTGCGGGTCGACGGCGACACGCTGGTGACGGGGACCGGGCTGGTCCTCCCCCTCAGGGGCGTCACCTTCGCCGCTCTGGCCGAAGCCGCCGGAGTCCGGGCGGGCGCGCCCCCGGGGCTCTACCGCGACGGGTCCGGCGTCCAGAGCGACGAGGTGGTCGACGTCGATCCCGCCGCCGCCGAGTACATCGCGGACTGCCTGGCCATCGGCGAGACGGCGCTGCGCCACCTGGACCCCGAGTTGACCCCGGTGCTCTGGCCCGAGCACTTCGACCTCGGCATCAGCAGCGACGAGGTCAACTACGGCGTGTCCCTCGGGAACAGCGAGATCGAGGAACCGTACGCCTACGTCGGGCCCTGGCAGTCCAGGGAGGGCTCGTTCTGGAACATGACCTTCGGCGCGGCCCGCCCGATATCCGAGCTGGGCGGCGCCGACGCGGTCACGGCGTTCCTGGAGGAGGGCCGCAGGCAGGCACACGACCGCGACTGATTGTCGCGGCCCGGTTCCGCTAGTACGGCAGGGCGATGGCGGCGAAGTTCTTGTCCACGAAAGGCGCCTTGAACTTCGGGTACGCCACCGTGGCGACGTTGCCGTCGGAGGTGAAGCGCTCGTCCGGGTGCGCGTTGAGCTCGTCCAGCCAGGCCGTCGAGCAGAACTTCACGCAGTCGCCCTTCTTGTCCATCGACCGGATCCGCGGGATCCCGACCGGGTCGAATTCCTTGGTGAACGGTGACGGCGCCGGGGTGTACCCCGCCAGGAAGACCCCCTGGTAGTCGTACCGGACGCCGTTCCCGGAGCCGTGCAGCGCCCACTTCTTGTCACGCGGCTGGTTGCCGTACGGCAGGGCCAGGGTGTGAACCTGGACCTTCTTGTCCAGATCGGTGATCAGCTTCTGCCCGGCGGCGATCTGCTCGGTCACCTCCTTCTCCGACTTTCCGAGCAGGTTCAGGTGATCCCGCGTGTGGTTGCCGATGTCGAACCCGTTCTGGGACAGCCAGCCGAGGACCTGTGCCCGCTCCTCCGGGCTGAACTTCCCGAACATGTCGCGGATCACGTAGAAGGTGGCGACAGGCCGGAAGCCCGGGTGCTTCTTGGCGACGTCGAGCAGGATGCCCACCGCGGTGTCCGCCTTGGGCGTGCCCATCTCGTCCAGCGTGAGCTGCGACGGCGAGGAGTCGTCAAACGTCAGCACGACCGGGTGCGTGCCCGCCGGGATGGCGATCTTCCCGGTGACGTACTCGGCCGCGGTGATCGGCACGTACTTCTCGGAGGCCAGACGCTCCAGTTCGGTCCGGAACTGCGCGGGAGTGCGGTCGTCGGTCCCGCCGGGTTTGTCGGTGATCCGGTGGTACATGATCACCGGAATCTTACCCAGCTCGTTGGCTCTCACCTTGGCGGCAGCGGCCGCGTTGGCCTTCCGCGTCAGCTCGGCGGAAGCGGCCGCCGCCTTCGCGTTGGGCGTCGCGTGCGCCGCCGTCTTGGTCTCTGTGGACTGGCATGCCGCGAGCGCCACCAAGCCCGCACACGCCACCCCGATACGGACAACCCCGAAGCGACCCATGGTCCCTCCAACCGAGTTGCGGAAGATAGGTCTCCTGTACCCCCGCAATCTCCCTACTTCACCCTTCGTACCGCCATGCTCACGCTTCGGATTCGTTACCTGTCGCGCTTCGCGCCTCGACACCGCGCAGTCGTACAACTTGACGGCAATGCGGTGAAATACGCTGATGTGTCGTGATTTGCCCGCCTATCAGGCGCGAATCGTTTAAGTTGATCTCCTGGGCATGTCGTCTTCGACACCGCTGAGGAGGCTGTGATGGGTGGGGATTCCCGCGAGATCGACAACGAGGTGCTGGCACGCATCAACACCTCCGTCCCGCATTCGGCCCGTGTATGGGACTACTGGTTGGGTGGCAAGGACAACTACGGACCGGACCGCGAAGTCGGCGACGAGATCGTGAAGGTCATGCCGGACCTGCCGGTCAACGCGCGGGCCGAGCGCCAGTTCATCGGCCGCGTCGTACGCCACCTCGCCGGCGACGCCGGCATCGACCAGTTCCTCGACGTCGGCACAGGCATCCCGACCGCGGACAACACCCACGAGGTCGCCCAGCGGGTCAACCCCAAGGCGCGGATCGTCTACGTCGACAACGACCCGATCGTGCTGGTCCACGCCCGGGCGCTGCTGCAGAGCACGCCTGACGGAGCCACCGCGTACATCGACGCCGACCTGCGCAAGCCCGAGCCCATCCTGGAGGCGGCCGCGCTGACGCTCGACTTCTCCCGTCCCATCGCGCTGATGCTGATGGGCGTGCTGGAGTTCGTCCCCGACGCCGAACTGGCGCACGCCGCCGTGGGCGCGCTGCGGGACGCGCTCCCCTCCGGCAGCTACATGGCGATCGCGCACAGCGTGCACAGCCCGTCGATGGACGACGCCGCGGCCAAGTGGAACGCCAGCGAGGCCAGCCCGCTCACCCTGCGCACCCCCGAGCAGCTCAAGGAGTTCTTCGCGGGGATGGAATTGCTGACGCCCGGCCTGGTGTCACTGCCGAAGTGGCGGCCCGAGCCGGAGACCAGCTTCCAGGACCGCGACGTGTTCCAGTTCGGCGGCGTCGGCCGCAAGCCGTAGGCGTCGCGAACAGCCAGCCACTCGAGAGGCGATGGAGCACCAGCCGTATCCGGCATGCGCCTGGTGCTCCGTACGCAAGGCCCCCTCCTCTACAACCCGCGCTCCCTACGGCCCTGCTCTAGCTGGACAGGATCGGAGAGAAGCCGCCCAAGGCGGCGGTCCCGACAGTCAGCCCCACCAGAAGCGAGGCCGACCGCGACTTGCCTGAGCGCCGAGCCAGCAGGGCGGCGCCCCCTCCCACAGCAACCGAGAGGGCGATGGCGATGATCGCCTTGATCATCGCGCCGGACTGGGTCATCCAACCTCCGAATCGAAAAGCCTCCGGACCTATTGGTTGACCGGAAGCCGCTATTTACTCGCTTACTTATCTATCGGTTGATGAATGTGGACATATCCACACAGATCATCACGGCAGGTTTCCGGTCAATGCGGAACGGAACGGACCGTACGAAGATTCTGTTATGCGGCACGTCCCAATGACACCCAAGGCCGCACATGATCATTCCGAGTCATTCTCGCTGATCAGAGCGATTCGGACCGACTTGGAACACTCGCCCAGAGAAGACGATCATTGATCTTATTCGTTCCGAAATGGTTTGCGGCGACCGGAGCGCCCTCGTAGATGCTCCTGACACCTCGGACATGCGGGACAATTCGGAGATCGCATCAATGGTGATGAACGATTGGCGGTGTCCATAGCCGTGAACGGCCGTCCCCCGAGCCAGGGGAGCGAACAGCTTGTCGCAGCGCTCAGGGAAGCCCGTGAGATAGCAGGGAACCCGTCCTACGGCGCGTTGTCTCGCTACACTCCCAAAACCCATCCGTTGAGCAAGACCGCCGTCCACGACATTCTGAACGGACTTCGGCTGACTCCTCTGCGGTGGGAGACAGTTTCCAGCCTCGTGCACGCCTGCCGTAAGGCCCTGGAACAGACTGGTATCGATCCCGATGAAGCGCTCGGGACGGTGGCGGACTGGCATCAGCGGTACTGCAGCTACCTGCACAATGGCGCCCCCCAGCAAGAAGCCGCCGAAGCCGGGGACCTGCCCACGGGGGCGATCTCCCCCGTCCTCACACCCGACACCCGTGTTCAGGACATCGAAAGTCGAACCCGAGTCACCACAGCCGAGGCAGGTTCCGGCGTCTCGCGATCGCATTCACCCGATCGAAGCCGGATGTTGATGTGGTTCGGGCCGCGAGGTGCCGAGCTCCTCGACTGGGCCGGGGAACGACAAGCCCTCGCGGCTTTCGAACTGGGCGTGCTGCTGCTGAACAAAGGATCTCTGGCCGAAGGCGGTGAGTTCCTGCGCCAAGCGGCCCAGCTGGATCCTCGCCTGACGTTGAAGGTCAACCTGCGTCAGGGAGCACACCTCTACGGCAAGATCCCCAAGGACATCTGCCGGAGAGTCGCCGTTGGCTACTCGTGGCGCGGACTCGAAGTGAACGCGCGCCAATGGCGTCACTATGCCCAGGACCTCGACGGGATCCCCGTGGTCGGAGTTCTCTCCCCGGTCGGACGCCACGCCGTCGCTGACGACGTGTTGGAGCTGAATCCGACTCGGCATGCCCCGCTGGACCCCAACGAGGTTCAGCAGATCGACATCGCGTACTGCGAGGTCTACACCTCACTGCCTGAGCCGGTCCTCACCAAACATCAGGTCGACGTTCTCAACAGCCTGCTTGAACAAGAGCGGGAAGGCGCTTCCTCCATCGAGCGCGGGCATCTCATGATCCCGCCGCCCATGGACCTCTCAGAGTTCTCCCGCGACCTAGTCCTGTGAGACGCACGGCGGAGAACCGGCGCGCCGGGGACCGGCTCCCGCCACCGTCCGGACACCGTACATCGGGAGGTAGATCACATCTGAAGATCACTCAGCACCGAACCGGCCTGGGGACGGGTACGTGATACGGGCATGAGATATCGACTGCTCGCCGTCCTGTTGCTGATCATCGGGACGGTCGCGTTCACTCCCAGTACGGCATGCGCCTGCTCCTGCATGCCGCTCAAGCCGTCCCAGCAGATGAAGGGGTCGGCCTCCGTGTTCACGGGCACGGTGACCGCGATCCGCCGGATCGACGGTGATCCCCTCGGCCCAACGCCACCGATCGTCTACACCTTCCGAGCCGACCAGATCTACAAGGGCGCGGCCAAGGCGGAGTTCCAGGTCGCCACCAACGCCGACAGCGCCGCGTGCGGATACAACTTCACGGTCGGCTCCCGCTACCTGGTCTTCGCCTCGGCGGGCAAGTCGGGCCTGTTCCAGGTCGACCCCGGGGTACGCCTGCACACGTCGCTGTGCTCGGGGGACCAGATGGTCCGCCCCGGTACGGGCCCGCTCCGCCCGAGGGACGGGATCGTACGCGACCAGGACGGCTACAGCGGGGAGCGCCTGGGCAAGGCGCTTCTCACCGCACTCGGCAAGCCGACAGCGGCTCCGGCACCCACGCCGTCGCCCGCGGTCACCCTCACCCCCAACACCTCAGGCAGTTCCTCGGGAGACGGCCGGGCCCCGATCGGGATCTATACGGGAGCGGCCGGCGCCGGCGCCGCAATCGCCTTCGCGGGCTGGCGGCTCCTCAGGCGACGCCCCGAGTCCGACTGACATGTCGCCTCCCGCGTGATCAAGAGGTGAGGAACACGTCTGTCGGAGGCCTCTGGCAGGCTGATGGCCCGTGAGGAACAAGGATGCGCCGGACTTCCGCCAGATCACCGATCGGCGGGAGATGTCTCCCGAGCTGAGACGGGAACTGATCGAGTGCTGGGTCACGGTGAGCAACGCGGGAGGCGCGGCCGGCTTCCCCTTCCCTCCTGTCGGCTTCGACGAGGTGGCGTCGGTGGCCGATCAGCTCATCGCCGGCCTCGATCCGCGGCGCAGCCGTTTCCTTCTGGCCTTCGTTGACGGGGTGCTGGCGGGCTGGCTGAACGTGCGCCGGGACGTCAACCCGCTGATCGCGCACTGGGGCACAGTTCACCACGTCCAGACGCACACCGACTTCCGGGGCAGGGGTGTCGGCGCCGCGTTGATGCACCGCGTACGCGACCTGGCGCGCGAGGAGATGGGCCTTGCACAGCTTCACCTCGCCGCGCGCGGCGGTGTGGGACTCGAAGGTTTCTACGGCCGGCTGGGTTGGAAGGAGATCGGCCGCCGGCCCGGCGCGCTGCGGCTCGCGCCCGGCGACGATCGCGACGAGATCCTGATGATGCTCACGCTCTGACACCGAACCGTGGCGCCCTGGAGCCTCGATCACCACCCCGCCTGAGCGGTCAGGAAAGGCACCCGACGTACGCGAGTGCCTGCTTCAGCAGGACGCCCTGCCCGCCGGCCATCTCCTGCTGCACCAGGGGCGACGCGGCCTCCTCCGGCGTGAACCAGACGAGGTCGAGGGCGTCCTGCCGGGGACGGCAGTCGCCCACGACCGGCACCACGTAGGCGAGGGACACCGCGTGCTGCCGGGGATCGTGGTAGGGCGTGATGCCCTGCGTCGGAAAATACTCGGCGATGGTGAACGGCTGCGGAGAGGCGGGGACGCGCGGCAACGCCGTCGGCCCGAGATCCTTCTCCAGGTGGCGCATGAGCGCGTCACGGACCCGCTCGTGGTGCAGCACGCGGCCGGAGACGAGGGCCCGGCTGACCGTCCCGTCCGATCCGATGCGCAGCAGCAGGCCGACATGCGTGACCACTCCTGTGTCGTCGACGCGTACCGGCACGGCGTCGACGTAGAGGATCGGCATCCGCGCGCGGGTCGACTCCAGTTCTTCTGGGCTGAGCCAACTGGGCGTGGTTTCGGTCATTTCGGTCATTAACCGATCGTACTTCGCAGCCTGCTCAGCGAGGTGATCACGCCCGAACAGACGTGTCCCCAAAGCCCCTTCCAGCGCTGAAAGACTCCGTAGGTGAGCAAGACGACTCCGGGCGAATATCGGGACTTCGAATTCTGGGTGTTCGATGTCTCCAAGGGCATCCTGCTCGCCGAGGGCTGACGGATCGACCCACCGATCCGGCGGCCGGCCGGCCATCCATGCGACCCGCACGGGCGACCAGCACACGCCTAACTACACGCGGCGCCGTTGATCAGGAAGCGTGCCGGGGTAAGGTCGGCGCCCGTGTTGGTGCCATTGAATCCGATGTGAAGGGTCTGTCCAGGGGCGATGTCCTTGTTCCATGCCACGCCCCTGGCCGTCACCACGGCTCCGGCCTGCGACCACTCGGCCGACCAGCCCGAGGTCACATGCTGGCCGACGATGCCGCAACCAGTGGAGACGAGCGGCGGCCGGCCTGTTCTCATGCAGGGGAGGTGTCGTCGCCGCGTCGGCCGGCTGACCCGGCTCAGGCCCGGGCGGCGCGTTCGATCGCCACCCCCACGCCGTCGAGCAGGTAGTCCAGGCCGGCGCGGAAGTCGTCGTCCGGACCGGCCCCCGGGTCGGGGGCGAACACCCCGGCCTCGACGGCGCGGGCCAGCGCCGGGAACCGGCCGGGGCTCGCGAGCTCGGTGAGCAGGGCGGCGTACGCCCCGTCGGCCCCTTCCTCTGGTTCGGCGGGCATGGACGCCAGGAGCTGGGCCGCGCCGCGCACGTAGTGCAGCACCAGCATGACCACCGAGAACCGGGCCCGCTGGTCCAGCGGCGTACCGCCGAGGGCGCGTAGCGCGGCGTCCAGCCAGGCGAGCTGGCCGGGGTCCATCGGCGGGGAGTTCACCAGCTGGACGATCCACGGATGCCGCAGGTAGACGCCGAACAGCTCGACGGCCCACCGAGTGAGTGAGCCGCGCCAGTCGGCCGGCGCAGTGCCGAACTCTGGCGGCGGGCCGGGCACAGCGTCCAGCATGAACAGCTGCAGGTCGTCCTTGCCGGCCACGTGCCGGTACAGCGACATGGGCGCGCAGCCGAGCCGTTCGGCGAGCCGCGCCATGGACAGTGCGGCCAGACCCTCCTCGTCGGCGAGGGCGACGGCCGTCGCCACGATCCGCTCCAGGCTGAGCCCGGGCGTGCGTCCCCGCCCCTTCGGCTTGGCCCGCCCCCACAGCACCTTCAGCGCGTGCGGCAGCTCGTCTCCGATGTCGTCCGGCATTCCAGGGAGCTTACCAGTTTGCGTATGTCATACGCGTTGCGTATATGGTACGCATTAAGCGTATGCCATACGCATCCATTCGACCGTCCTCCTTGGAGCCGTCATGCACACGACGATCGACAGTCCTCCGCCGGTACCGGCCCGCCGGCGTCCGTGGTGGCGGCGCCGCTGGACGGTGCCGCTCGGCCTGGTCACGGCCGGGTTCCTCGCGTTCTCGCTGCCGCCGTACCTGACCGGCGACCCGTCGCTGTCCCGGGTGCCGCAGCCAGAGGGGTTCGGCCCGCACTACCCGCTGCTCGTGGCGCACGTGCTGTTCGCCTCGGTCGCCATGGTCACCGCGTTCTTCCAGGTGTGGCCGTGGTTCCGCCGGCGGCACCCGGTGTGGCACCGGCGCGCCGGGCGGGTCTACGTGTTCGCCGGGGTGCTGCCGGCCGGGCTGACCGGCCTGGTCATCGGGGCGCGCACCCCGTTCGGGCCGTTCCTCGCGGTCAGCGACGTGCTCCTCGCCCTGCTGTGGCTCGCCTTCACCGTGGCGGGCTGGCGCGCCGCCCGCGCCCGCCGGTACGCCGACCACCGGCGCTGGATGCTGCGCAGCGCCGTGCTGACCTACTCCATCATCACCAACCGGGTGTGGACCGGGATACTGATCATCGCCCTGTCCCCGCTGCAGGACACCGTCTTCCACGGCGACCCCGACCTGATGGCGTGGACGATCTCCGGGCTGTCCGGCTGGCTCGGCTGGACGATCCCGCTGCTGGCCGTGGAGTGGTACCTGGAGCGCGAGGTGGCCCGCCGCGGCCGCCGCACCGCGCTCGCGACCTGATCCCGGAGGCCCGATCCCGGAGGCCCGATCCCGGAACGGCCGCCCGCCCCGGAACCGCCGCCGCCGGTTCCGGGGTGTTCGCGTTTGCGGAGGGCCTGAACTGCGCACGCCTGCCCGCCTGGGATGAAGCGCTCGACGAACTCGACCAGGACGACGAGGTCGAGCCACTGCATGTGGTCCGCTTCGGGGCTCAGGTTGACGTTCAGGGCGTCACGTCGCCAGTCAACAGGTGAAGGATGCAAGCACGCACATGGGGCGGCTCTCTGGGGCGATGACGACTAACTGCAACTCAAACTGCGACCTTGACGGTCCCAGAAACCAGAAGAGCCCCCCTCGCTGAAGTCGCGAGAGGGGCTCTGACCTGCGGAGGCTCGGGGATTTGAACCCCGGATGGGCTTAAGACCCAAACCGCATTAGCAGTGCGGCGCCATAGACCTGACTAGGCGAAGCCTCCTGGTTGCCGATCGGCTCAAGACAGAGTACCGGCGATTGTGCCAGCCAGCAAAGCGAAACCGGCCTTGATCGATCCCGACAGGCGACAGCGCGAGGAGGGTATGCCGGCAGGTGGACGACATCACCCCGCGATCACCCGTCGGCTGGGTCGCGATCCCGAACGCACAGCTCTTGTCCACAGCCTGTGGACAAGAGCTGTGCGTAAAGCTGGGGAACTCGCTCAGGCCTGCCGTACGGCTTCGCCCTCGATCTCAATCTTGACCTTCTTGCCGACCAGAACGCCACCGGTCTCCAGGGCCTGGTTGTAGGTCAGGCCGAAGTCCTCGCGGTCGATCTCGGTCTCGGCGCTGAAGCCGAAGATCTCCTGGCCCCACGGGTTCTGCGCGGCACCGCCGAACTCGACCTTGAGCTTGACCTCCTTGGTGACGTCACGGATCGTGAGGTCGCCGACGAGGACGAACTCGTCGTCGGAGTGGTCGGCCACCCGGGCGCTGCGGAAGGTGATCTCCGGGAACTTCTCGGCGGAGAGGAAGTCGTCGCTGCGGAGGTGGTTGTCGCGGTCGCCCACACCGGTGTGGATGCTCGCGGTCTTGATCACGGCCTCGACGCCCGACTCCAGCGGGTTCTCGGCGATGACGATCTTGCCCTCGAACTCGGCGAAGTTGCCGCGGACCTTGCTGACCATCATGTGCTTGACGACGAACCCGACGCGCGTGTGCGCGATGTCCAGGGCGAAGGTCCCTGCCGTCGGAATCTTGATGCCTTCCCACTCACGGATGCTCATGCTGGCCTCCCGATGTACTTGCCGCGTGGATGTCTGAGCAAGCAATTGTCTACAGGAGGAATATTCCCCATGTCAAATAAGACGCGGTAGACTGCGCCATATGAGCCCATTTGATGATCCCCGCCTCACCGCGATGGGCCTGCTCGCCGAGGTCATGTCGGGGATCTCCGGAAAGATCAGCCCCGCCCTCGCGGGTGCCGGGCTGTCCGACGCCGACTTCGAGACGCTGATCAGGCTCGCCCGCTCCCCAGAACACGGCCTTCGGATGAGCGACTTGGCCGCACAGACATCGCTGTCCACCAGCGGGATCACCCGCGTGGTCGACCGACTGGAGCGCGACAACCTCGTGATCCGCCGGGCCTGCCACAGCGACCGCCGCGCGTCGTACGCGGTCCTCACCGACGAAGGCAGGGACCGGCTACTGAGCGTGCTTCCCCAGCACCTCGACGACATCGAGACGTGGTTCACCGGCCTGCTCACCCCCGAGCAGCTCACCGACTTCCTGACCACGCTCCGCCTCATCCGCGACGTCGTACGGCCCTGCGCCACGGCGGGGGTCACGGAGCCCGTCAAGGTCGAATGACCGGAGAAGCCCTCAGTTCAACGAAGGCTGGACGGCCATGTCCCCACGAAGCTTGGCCATCCCGCGTGACACCGTGCTCTTGACCGTTCCGATGCTGATCCCGAGGGCCTTGGCGATCTCGGGCTCGGTCATGTCCTCGTAGTAGCGCAGCACGATCGCGGTCCGCTGCCGCACCGGGAGCCGTTCGAGGGCCCGTTCCAGGTCCTCGTGGTGATGCCGCACGTCCTGCTGGAAGGGCACCTCGGGGAGCTCGTCGGAGGGGTACTCCTGGAGCTTGCGCCGCCGCCACCACGAGATGTTGATGTTGACCATCGCCCGGCGCACGTACCCGTCGAGTGAGGAACGATCCTGGATCCGGTCCCAGGCGACATATGTCTTGGCCAGCGCGGCCTGCAGCAGGTCCTCGGCGTCTGAGGGGTTCCCGGTGAGCTGATGGGCGGCACGCAGGAGTGCCGGCCCGCGCGTCACGACGTACTCGCGGAACTCCTCATGATTCCCCATAAAACGATCACCGGTCCGGCCGTGGAGAGGCTGCTTCGTCGCCAGAATCGCAGTTGGGACCCGCGATCCGACTGAACCGTCATCCAGGTTTCGTACCGTCAAGTGCAAAGAGACGGCAGATCGGTGGCGGAACGACACGGCGCTCATGGGCCCCGTTCGGTACCCGTCGGCCCGGGTTCACCGGGGTTCGGGAGACAAACAGCTTCCACCAAGTGGAGGAATATTGCTCCCGAATCCACCATCGGTCCCGAATACGTCTCTATCGGTCATCGGCGTCATGTGACGCTGGGCGGGTGAGAGTTCCGATGTCGCACGCACGGGTCGAGCGCCGGCACCTGCTGTCCGCGGCGGCCCTGGGCCGCGACGTCCAGACGCCCCGGCCGGCCGACGACGACGACGGCACGGCGATCGACGCCGTGAGCGGCCAGATCGTCGACGCCACCACCCACCTCCTGGTCGTCGAGAACGACGACGGCCAGGAGGAACGCCTGGTCATCGCCCCGTGGGCGACCGCCTGGCGCGGCGGCCCCGTCCCCCCGACCAGGTTGCCCATCGGCTCCCGCGTGATCATCAGGACGCGTGCGGGCCGGGTCGCCGACTGCGTGTGGGCGGACATGACCCGGATGACCGGGATCATCCTCGACGTCCGAGGCAGGCGTGACCTCACCGTCGAGATCGATGGCGGACCACATCGGGGACGGCGCTCGATCGTGATCCCCTACCGGTCGACCGGCCGGATCCTGGTACGGCATCCGCGGCTGGAGCCCGGATATCTCTTCGACGCCATCGGGACGATGCAGGACGGCGCCGCCGTGGCCCAGGTCCCCGCCACGTCGCAGCCTCCGTACCGGGCGGAGGCGCTGCCTCCCCCGCCTCCGGCGTTCGGCGGGACGCGGACCAGGATCTCCGGGACGGCCGTGTGGTCCGACTACACGGACCACGGCGCGGCCTATCCGATGCTGGAGAGCTCCGACACAGGCTGCGACCAGGGGGTGGTCTCCTGCGCCCGGCTGCCGTACCTCTCGCTGGGGTCGATGCTCTTCGTGCGCAATGTCTGCGCGCGGCGGTCCGGAACCGTTCCGATCGTGGGGTGCGGCTGCATGGCCGGTCATTTCTGCGACCGCTGCCTCGACTGCGACACGTCTCCGCGCGGCAGGATCGTGGAGCTGTCCGCGCTCTCGTACGTACGACTCGGTGGCGACCTGACCAAGGGCTGCTTCAACGCCCAGGTCGGATTGGGGTGAGGTGTGCTGGTGACCGCGGCCGTGGCCGCCCTGCCCATATTGACGCTGCTCCTGATCATGGGCGGCGCGGCCAAGCTGATCAGCGCCGGAGACGATGCCCGGCAGGGCGCGCTGAACCGGCTCGGCCCCGCCGTACTCGTGCCGGAGCGTTTCAGGAGAGCCGCCATGCTCTGTTGCGCGCTCGGCGAGTTCGCGCTGGTCGCCGGGCAGCTCGTCGCCGACCTCGCCGTCGCCCGCTGGCTCACCGTCGTGTTCTTCACCGTCTCGACGTACGTGCTGTGGGACCTGCGGCGCCGCCGTCCCGACGTGGGATGCGGCTGCTTCGGCGAGGTGAGCTCCGCCCCGGTCGGCCTACGGTCTGTCGCACGTACGGCCGTGCTCGCGGTGCTGGCCGCGGTGGTGGCGACGACCGACGTCGGCCCCGCCGAGGCCCTGTCCAGAGCATCCTGGACGGCCGCGGCCTGGGCCGTGTGCGGCCTCGCGCTGCTGCTGTCGCTCTCGCCCGAGGTCGAGGAGACCTTCTCCCGGCTCCGCCACCGGGCCCCCTGTGAGGAGCGGTCGATCCCCGCCGGCCGCGCCCTGTCGCGGCTCAGGTCGAGTACGGAGTGGCGCGCGCACGCCGATGTGCTGGAGTCGGACGAGCCGTTCGACTCATGGCGCGAGCTGTGCTGGCGGTTCTTGGCCTTCCCCGGCCGAGGAGGCACGGAGGTGGTCTTCGCCGTCTATCTGAGTGGGCGGCGCCCGGCCGTCAGGGTGGCGGTCGTCGGCCAGGACGGCACCCTCGTCGAGCCGATACAGGAATCTATCGCTGTATCGGCCTGACACTAGACATCCGTAGATTCTCGAATGCGGGCAGGCGAATTCAGCTCTCTACGGCTCTCTAGCTTCCCCACTAGAAAGCCGTAGAGAGGTCAATGGCGGGGATCGCTACAGCGGTTGCGCACGCAGGAACCTCCCGAAATGGGGCACGGTGAAGGCGATCACGCCACGCTCCGCGCTGTAGATCAGGCCCTTCTTGATGAGGCTGTCCCGTGCCGGCGACAGGCTCGACGGCTTGCGGCCGAGCACGTCGGCGACGTCGGCGGTGGGCACCGGGTCATCACCGAGCTGGGCCATCGCGTGCATGTAGTCACGCTCGGCCGGGGTGGCGCGCTCGTATCTGCTGCCGAAGAACCCGACCGCGAGCTCCTCCTCGGCCTCGGGCGCCGACACCTTGATGTCGTCGGCCGTGATCGGGCTGCGCGGGGCGAGATCCCAGGCGACCTTGCCGTACGCCTGAACGAAGTAGGGATAGCCGTCGGCCGCCTCGTAGAGGGCGTCGAGCGCCTCCGCGGTGAACTCGACGTCCTCACGCTCGGCGGGGGCGATGAGCGCGAGATCGGCGGCGTCCCGGTCCAGACGGTCGATCCGCGCGTACCGGAACAGCCGCTCGGAGTAGCTCTTGCTCGCGGACAGGACGCCGGGGAGGTGCGGCAGCCCGGCGCCGACCACGATCAGCGGGCCGCCGTTCTGGGACAGCTCATGACACGCGGCGCACAGTGCGGAGATGTCCGGAGCCTGCACGTCCTGCATCTCGTCGATGAACAGCGCGATGCCGACACCGAGATCGGTCGCGACCCCCGCGGCGTCGACGAACAGCTCGGTCAGGTCGATCTCCAGGTCGCCGGAGTCGGCCCGGCCGCGCGACGCGGGGACGTCGATGCCGGGTGACCAGTGGGAGGTGCCCTTGGCGGCGGCCGGGTCGCGCATCGCGAAGGCCTTGAGCACGCCGAGGAACTCCTCGATGCGGTCAGGGGCGCGATGCCGGGGGGCCAGCTCGCGGATCGCCATGTGGAGGGCGGCGGCGACCGGGCGGCGGATCGACTGCTCCGGCCGCGCCTCGATCTTGCCGGTGCCCCACAGGCGCTGGATGGCCATCGACTTGAAGGTGTTGAGCAGGACGGTCTTGCCGACGCCACGAAGCCCGGTGAGCACCATGCTCCGCTCCGGGCGGCCGCGGGCCACCCGTTCCAGCACGACCTCGAACTGCTGCAGCTCACGATCGCGCCCGGCGAGCTCGGGTGGGCGCTGCCCCGCACCGGGGGCGTAGGGGTTGCGCACGGGGTCCACGCTCTCGGACTTTATGACCGGATATAGCGGCCGTCGTAGATTTCCGTAGAAAGCGCTACGGCGTGTCGCTCCGGGCCGGAGCGGGACACATCGCCCCGAGGTGGCCGGCGTCCGTTCCCGGGACGCCATCGGTGCCGCGAGCAACGCCATGGCACACCTCACCTGCAGACTCGGCGACCGAACCCCTGTTCGATCCGATGTCGAAGACTGTAGCGCTCCCTCGAACATGTGCGCGACGTCTTGCGAAAAAAGCCACCGCAAAGAAGGGGCGCGTCAGGGCACTAGGTGAAGAAGCGCAGGACGATGGCGGCGACCGCGGCGACCACGATGAGGGCGAGATAGGCCAGGACCAGGCGCGTGTCGCGCAGGAGGCACTTGCTCCGCACGAGCCCGGCCCTTCGGGCCCGGACGTAACCCGCGAACCCGACGACGGCGAAGCCGAGCACCGCCAGCGGGCCCAGCAACCAGCCCAGCAGGGCCACCGTCGTGTAGACGCACAGCCGCAACGGATCGAACGGGGCGGCGCCCGGCCCTCTCCGGCCGCTGTGGACCGTGGATCCGCCCACCGTGTCGCCGCCCACCGTGAACCCGCCCACCGTGAACCCGCCCACCGTGGATCCGCCCACCGTGTCGCCGCGCGCCGCGGACGCCTGGGCCGCGAGAGCCTCCTCGTACGCCACTCCGGTCAGCGGCGCCCTCCCCCGATCGGACGTCACGTGAGCTCCACCAGCGGGAGCGGTGCGCCGGCGTCGACGGAGGCGACGGCGGACAGGCGCTGGCGGGCGAGCGCCGGCCACGCCTGGACCGCGCAGAAGGGCGCGCACTGGTCCTGGTCGGAGCGGGTGCCGACGTGCACGCAGCACTGGGTCAACCGCTCCTCGATCATGGTCGACATGTCCATGAACGGCTTGATCGTGATGCGGACCACACGCTCCCCGAGCAGCCGCCGCAGGCGACGCTTACGTCCGGGCAGCGCCGAGGACGCGAGGGTCAGCAGGGTGGACAGGCCGAGATCGCAGTTCTCGCAGATGTCGCGCCAGAGCTTGCCGACCTCGGGGTGGGACAGCGACGACTGCTCGGATAGCAGCCCGAGGAGCGACTCCTGTACGGCGAGGCGCAGCTCACGCGGGATCTCCGAGTCGGCGATCCGGTTGGAGACCAGGCCCAGGTTCTCCTTCAGCCGGTCGTGGCCGATGAGCGCGGTGAGCGACCGCCACTGTCCGGCGTCGTCCTTGATCATGTAACCGACCGAGCAGCAGTGCGGATGCGAGCACGGCAGCGCGGTCAGGTCACGCCAGGTGACCAGGTCGTCCGTCTGCGGGCCGAGCCGCTTCAGCACGCCCGTGTGGGTCAGCCGGTCCATCGGGTCGATCAGCCCCGAACGGCCCGAGCCGAACTGGGGCTGGATGGACACCCCGCCGACGTACGGCGTGTCGAGCGCGAGCCGCACGACGTCGCCGATCTCACCGTCGTTCACGCCGAGGGCGCTGGTCATCACGAGTGTGGTGAAGATCTCTCGCTCGGAGAGCCGGTCGAGCGCCTGCGCCTTGAACCGCCGCAGGTCACCGCCCCGGTGGTGGCGGGACGCCTCCGCGCTGACGCCGTCGTACTGGAGGTAGATCTCGACCCGCTCCCGGTGCTCGGTCAGGAGGTCGAGCAGGGCGTCGTCCCTGGCTATGAGGACGCCGTTCGTGTTGATCAGGATCCGGGTGATGGGCCGGGACACGAGTCGCCCGAGCAGCTCCGGCAGCGCGGGGTGCAGGGTCGGCTCGCCGCCGCTCAACATGAGCACGTCGATGCGGCCGTTCTCGCGGGCGAGCCGCTGGTCGACGCTGGCCAGGATCTCCTCGACCGGCACCACACCGCGCAGATCGGGCGAGGACTCGGTGAAGCAGGTCGGGCAGCGGAGGTTGCAGGTCTCGGCGATGTCCTCCAGCAGGATGCAGGTGTGCTGGGTCTGCATCTCCGGGAGCCCGTGGAGGTACGCCTCGGGGATCGGGGCGAAGTTTCCCGCGACGTCGGGGATGTGGGCCTTGGTGGGAGCGGTCCATTCCTCCAGATAGGCGAGGATCTCCGGATCCTCGTCGTACATGGTGCGGACCATGCCGTGCGTACGGCAGCCGCGTTCCAGATAGACCCGGTCGTTCCTGGCGGCCAGCCAGCCCGACAGCCGGGGGACCTGGTCGAGCGGGCGGTCCGGCCGCTCGTCGTGGCAACGGGGGCAGAACGCGTTGACGTAACGCAGGATGCGATCACCGCGCAGGGGCATGCCGCTCACAGGACACCGCCCGCGTAGATGGACGGGTTGATCCCGGTGCAGTATCCGACGGACACGATCGAGACCAGCGCCCAGCCGATCATGAGACCGAGGCCGAGCCCCTTGGACCACGGCTTGCGCAGGAAGACGAGCCCCGCGCCGCCGCCGAGCGCGAAGGCCGCCAGGATCAGCGCACCCGCGCCGATGATCGTAACCGCGTGGTCGCCGGTGTCCGCGAGGGTCAACGTGAGCAGGACGGCCGCGAAATTGACGACGACGAAGACCGCCAGCCCGACGAAGGTCATGGCGACGACGATCCCCGTCGTGTTCTTCGGCGGCTGCGGTGGCGGCGGCCAGCCGTAGCCGGGCGGTGGCGGTCCGTACGGCCCCTGGGGTCCCTGGGGACCGGGCCCTTGCGGCTGGTGGTGCTGGGGCGGCTGGGGGCCGCTCCGGCTCGGGGTGCCGGGCTCCTGCTCGGAGCCCCGGTCGTCCCGGGGTTCGCCGGGAGGCTCGGGGGGAGTGGTCATGGCGTCTTCGGGCCCGGAGAGGCGCCTTCCTCCTGTCGCGTGTAGATCCGGCGGTCCGTCCTGTGTACCAGCATGTCGTAATAACCGTGGCGATAGCCGTACAGGATCCTGAAGAAGACGAGCACGAGGCCGGGGACGAGGAACCACTGAGGCCGGGTCAGATCGAGCCAGACCGTCTCGTTCGCCCGGGTGAACTCGACGAGGAAGCGGAACACCGCGTACGCGCCGACGTACAGCGTGAACAGCTCGCCCGGCCGGCTGACCCGGTCACGCGCCCAGAGCAGGGCGAAGAAAGCGGCCAGCTGGAAGGCGACCTCGTACAGGAAGGACGGATGCATGGCCTGCCCGGCGAGGCACCCTGGGCACTCGGGGACGGTGGCGGGCGCGTGCACACCCCACGGGAGGCCGGTGGGACGCCCCGGCGCCTCGGTGAGGAAGCAGCCGATCCGGCCCACGGCCATGCCGAGCGCGACGGCGGGGGCGAACAGATCGCCTGTCTTGCCGCGATAGCCGATGATCCGCTTGGCGATCAACACGCCGGCGTAGGCCCCGGTGAGCCCGCCGAGAATGCTGCGGGAGCCGAACATCCACGCTTCGAGAAGGCTGGGGTTCAGGTGCGGGTCCAGGTGCTCGGCCCAGCCGGACAGGCGCATCCCGATCGCGCCGCCCACGAGCGCGCCGGTGACCGCGACCAGCGAGTCCTCGTGCAGTGTCCCCCTGCGGCGGGCCTCGAGGACGAAGACGACGGCCGCCACGACCACGCCGAGGCCGACGAAGAAGCCGTGGGTGGGGACGGCCAGCCCGCCGAAGCGCAGCTCGGGAAGCACGATCGTCACCATAGCGGGGCACTCCGACGGTTTCGGCGCCCCATTGTCCGGTCCCGTGGCCGCGGCGGAGTTACTCTGACGTATGGCTACCACACGTTTCCGCAGATCAGCGATAGTGATGTTGGCCATCGCCGGAGTGACGGCGTGCAGCGCCGAGGGGAAGTCGGCGATGTCCGCCCCGGTCACGGCCACACCCACGGGAAGCGCCGCGGTGACTCCCTCACCGGCTTCGACAGCGAGCCCGGGGGCGACGGAGAGTCCGGGGGCGACGGAGAAACCCTCCCCGTCGGGCCCTCCTCCGTTCTCGGCCAAGATCACCAAGGTTTCGCGAGACCAGGTGCGGTACTCCTGGCGGCAGGGATGCCCGGTCCCTCTGAACGGTCTGCGCATGATCACGATGCCCCACTGGGGGTTCGACGGCAAGGTGCACACCGGCAGGCTCGTCGTCAACCAGACCGTCGCCGACGACGTCGTGTCGGTCTTCAAGAAGCTGTACGGCTTCCGCTATCCGATCCGCAGGATGGAGCCGGTGGACGCCTACAAGGGCGACGACTACGCCTCGATCGACGCGGACAACACCTCGGCGTTCAACTGCCGGGCCGCCACGGGGACGACCAACTGGTCCGAGCACGCGTACGGCCAGGCGGTCGACCTCAACCCCCTCGAGAACCCGTACGTGTACGCGAACGGGTCGCACGCGCACCGCAACGCCGACGCGTACGTCAAGCGCCCGCTGCACAAGCCCGGAGTGATCAACGCGGGCGACCGGGTGGTCCGGGCCTTCGAGACGATCAGCTGGGGCTGGGGCGGCTACTGGTCAGGGGCCAAGGACTACCAGCACTTCTCCAAGAGCGGCAGGTAGTCGTCCCGCGCCGGGAATCGCACTGGTGCTAGCGGGACCGAGCGTGTCACGCTGACCTCTGGTCCGGCCTTCGCCGGAGTTCGGCCGGACACTGAGGGAGCTGACACAGCCATGTGGCCAGGGGAGGCACCCTCATGAGAACGCGTACGCCCGCTCCTCCGGCCGAAGGGGCGGGCGTCTGTGCCGTGCTATGACAACTCGCGGTGCCCGGAGCCGCCGGGAACCGCGAGCGAGGGCTCACACGCTAACGGATGTGGCAGGAGGAACGGGAAGGAACGCTTACCACTCCATAACGATCAGCCATCGGGCCAGTCACGTCCAACGGACCGGCCACGTCCCCAACAGATCAATTGCTTTGTCTGACGACAGCGTGACAGGAGAAGCACCAGATGTCTGGCTGGAACAATTCAGGTCCAATCGCCCAATTGTGGCCACCGGACCGCTTCGAAGTCCGCTGTGTGCGGCCGAGCCCCGAGTTTTCCTCCACCGATCGCTACCATTTCGCCAAGAACGCGCACGAAGCCGTGCTCCGGCTCAGGGACACCGGGCTGGTGACGCAGATGCAGGCCATCCGGCTCGAGGACGGCGCCATCCTTTACGACCTGGCCTCCGGGACCAGCATCCCGGCCGAGCAGTGGTGAGTCTCTGACACGACAGGACGAGGGTCATGGCGGCTAAGGACGGGGACGGCTGGGCCCTCTGCGATCGCGGGCACCGGCATTGGGGGATCCACGGCGCGGCCGGCCTACTCGCCGTCCATCACACGCTGGACGGCATGCCGTACGTCCTGATGCAGAAACGCTCCTGGTGGAGCCATCACGGCGGCACATGGGGGCTTCCCGGCGGCGCCCGCGACAGCCACGAGGACGCGATCACCGGCGCGCTGCGCGAAGCCCACGAGGAGGCGGCGCTGACCGGTGACCTCCTCCGGGTCCAGGGTGTCTATCTCGACGACCACGGCGGCTGGTCGTTCCAGACCGTGATCGCCCAGGCCGAGGGCCTGCTCGACGCCTCCCCGGCGAACGGCGAGAGCTCCGACATGCGATGGATCGCGGCCGACGAGATCGCGGCGAGGAAACTGCATCCCGGGTTCGCCGAGACCTGGCCCCGGATACGGCTCACGCTCACCCCACTCGTCGTCGTCGTGGACGCGGCCAACGTCATCGGCGCGCGAGCCGAGCACGGCTGGTGGAAGGACCGTGCCGGGGCGACCGCCCAGTTGATCGGTGAGCTCGGCACGCTCGCGGCGCACGGTCTGCGCCGGCCTCCGGACGGCCTGCCGGAACTCGCCCAGTGGTTCCCCCGGTTGACCGTCGTGGTCGAAGGGGCGGCGCGAGGAGCCATCGGAGGCCCTGCCATGCCGGCTGTTTCAGAGGGGGCGACCGGCGTCTCTTCGGTGCCGGAGGCTGTATCTGAGGTGTCGGAGATCTCGGCGGTCTCCAACGTCTCGGGAGTCACGGTGGTCCAGGCTTCGGGCAGCGGAGACGACGCGATCGTGGCCCTGGTACGCAACACGATGCCCTGGGAGAAGGTGCTCGTCGTCACGGCGGACCGCGAACTCCGCCGTCGGGTGGAGGCCCTAGGGGCGTCGTTCACCGGTCCCCGCTGGCTGCTGAACCAACTCTGACGGGTGGAGGCCCTCGGCGCGTCGTCCACCGGTCACCGCTGGTGCCGGCTGAACCCTGTGTGAACCTCTTTGGGCCGGGTCTCCGGCCTGAACCGCTTTGCGCGAGGTCCGGAGTGAGAGGGGTCCGGACAGCTGGGAGCCGGGTCCGAACCTGGGGGCCGAGCCGCTTCGAGCCGGGCGGGAACAGTTCGTGGACACGCCACTGATCCGGCCCAGTGGCCCCGCGCCGAACCGCGAATTCCGCGGATGGACACCGGACCGGCCGGCCAGGACGAACCGGAACCCGGTTATCCACAGGGCCGGCCGACGGCGCCGGAGGTCTGCCAGGATGACCTCATGTCCGACCGTGCCCTGGCCGACGCACCAACGGAATTGCCGCCCTCCGAGTGGGGGCGCAGGTCCGCGGCGCCTCCTGCGACGCCGTGGATCTTCGCCGCCATCGTCGTTCTGCTGGTCGCGGGCCGGTTCGTCCTGACTCCTCTGCTGGCGTTCCCCTCGCTCCAGACCTGGGCGACGATCTTCGTGGCGATCTCCGTCCAGGCACTGCCGTTCCTCGTCTTCGGCGTGCTGCTGTCGGCCGCGATCACGGCCTTCGTGCCGGCCTCGTTCTGGACCCGTGCCCTCCCCCGGCATCCGTACGCCGCCGTTCCCGTGGCGGGGGCGGCGGGCGCGGTCCTTCCCGGGTGCGAGTGCGCGTCCGTCCCGGTGGCCTCGGGCCTGATGTCGAGGGGCGTCACGCCCGCGGCCGCGCTGGCGTTCCTGCTCGCCTCACCCGCGATCAACCCGGTGGTCGTGGTGGCCACCGCGGTCGCGTTCCCCGGCCAGCCGATGATGGCCGTCGCGCGGTTCGCCGCATCCCTCATCGTGGCCGTCCTCGTCGGGTGGCTCTGGCTGCGCTTCGGCCGCTCCACCTGGTTGCGCGTCCCCACCCGTACGGCTGCCGCCGGTTCGAAATGGGAGGCGTTCCGGGAGGCCGCGCAGCATGATCTGCTTCACGCCGGAGGCTTCCTGGTCGTCGGTGGAATGACCGCGGCCACGTTGAACGTCGTGGTGCCGCGCTCCTGGCTGACCACGGTGGCGGACGTGCCGTTGCTGTCCATCGTGGTGCTCGCGCTGCTCGCCGTCCTGCTGTCGATCTGCTCGGAGGCGGACGCCTTCGTGGCGGCGTCGCTGACGGCGTTCTCCCCTACCGCACGGCTGGCCTTCCTGGTGGTCGGGCCGATGGTGGACCTGAAACTGATCGCTCTCCAGATCGGGACGTTCGGACGGGCGTTCGCGGCCCGGTTCGTCCCCCTGACATTCATATTGGCGGTGCTGGTGAGCATGGCCGTCGGAGGCGTCCTGCTGTGAACCGGATGTCGCAGAGCCTGGTGATGGTGTTCCTCGGCGGAGCCGTGCTGCGGATCACCGTGTTCTCCACGACCTATCTCAACTACGTGAAACCCGGGTTCCGCCCGTTCCTGATCGCGGCGGGTGCCGTGGTGCTGGCACTCGGGGTCATCGGCCTGATCCAGGAGTGGCGCAAGCCGTACCTCACCGGCCCGGACCACCACCCGGACGGCGGCCACAGTGAACACGGCGGCCACGATGAACACGGCAAGCATGTCGAGCACGGTGAACAGGGGCACCGTGGACACGGCAAGCACGGCGGACACGATCACTCGCACGGTCCGCGGGTGGCGTGGCTGCTCTGCCTGCCGGTGTTCGCGATCTTTCTCATCGCCCCGCCCGCGCTCGGGGCCTTCGCCGCCCGCTCCGAGGAGCCTCCGCCGCGGCCGCCGATCAGCGCGGAGACCTACAGCGCCCTCGCCGGGGACACGGTGACCGCGATGCCGATCGGGGAGTTCATCGGCCGGGCCTGGGCGGACTCGACCTACTCCCTCACGGGGAAGCGGGTCCGGCTCACCGGGTTCGTGGTGCCGTCCGCGAAGAAGAACCGGTGGTATGTCACGCGCATCCAGATGAACTGCTGCGCCGCCGACGGCATCCCGCTGAAGGTGGCCGTCCTCAAGGCTGCCCGGCCGCCGGTGGACACCTGGGTGGAGGTCACCGGCACATGGGTGCGCCCCAAGTCCGACAGGATTCCCAACGGGATGGTCGCCCCCGAGCTCGTGGCCACCGACGTCACCGAGATTCCCCAGCCCGTGGAGCCTTATGAGTGAGGACCGCGGGGAGCCGCGCCGAACGTGGGGAACGATCAGCCGAGAGCGACCATCACAGGGGTGAACAGGCGAGCTCGGTCCCCGGGGAGTTCCTCGCCGTACTCCATGATCGTGGTGGAGAAGCCGTGGGTCAGACCGTGCTCCATCGCCCAGGCGACCAGCTCGGGCCTGCCCGTGTCGATATCGACGCGCACCGGCCCCTCGACATCGGAGGCCAGATCGGAGAGCAGTTCCAGCGCGATGTCCGCGTCCTGCGCGATCACAGGTCCGAGGACCGTGTCGCTCACGTTGCGCCAGGCACCGCCGAACCCGGCCAGCCCGCCGGGGCCGTCGACCACGCGGAACTGCTCCCAGAACGACCGCAGCCGGGTCAGCAACTCGACGCGCGGCGCACCGAAGACCTCGGCGTCCAGAGCGAGGATCGCCGGCAGATCCGAGGGTGCCGCGGGCCGGGACGACCCTCGGCGCAGCCCCACCGCCTGTCCCGTATAGGTGGCGCACTCGCCGACCGGCCGGAAGCCCAGCCTCTCGTACATCGGCCTCCCGTACGCGGTGGCGGTCAGCCAGGCGCTCGACGTACCCGACCGGTCCAGCGCGTACCGCAACAGGCCGCCGCCGAGTCCACGGCGTTCGTGCCGCTTGGCGACGAGCATCATGCCGATGGCGGTGACCTTCCGGCCGAAGCGGGTGGCCACGACCGTCGCGGCCAGCCCACCGTCGGGATCGTCGATCCCGTAGACGTCGCCGACCTCGAACAGCAACCGCCACTTGCGCTCCTCGGGCGACCACTCGCGGTCCTCGCCCAGGCGCAGGCACGCAGGCAGGTCACCGACATCGAGGACGCGTACGGCGGAGCCGGCGATCAGCTGGTCGGTCACGTGGTTCCTTCGGGTCGGAGTGGATCCGGTGAGAGGACGACGGTCGTGATCGGCGGGGTTGAGTGAAGAACCGGTCCGACCGGGCGCACGCAGGGCACCTGAAATCCTGCCGTGCGTCCACCAGCGGTTCAAACGGTTTTAGGCCCGGCCTTCGGCTTCGCCGCGCGATTTCCGGTGTGCTTGGATCACAGAGCATGAGCTTGGCATCGACAACGTACGGCGACGGTTTTCCCCTTGTCTGCCTGTCCTGGTTCGGGCTGGACGGCGACGCCATGGCGGCGGCGATGGAACCCGCCCTGACTGACACGATCGCCCTGCGCCGGTTCTATCCGGATCTGCCGGGGCATGGCCGGTCGCCGGGAGGTCCCGAGAATTCCGACGAGGTCGTGGACGCCGTGCTGGAATTCGTCGACGCGCGGATCGGCTCCGAGAGGTTCCTGCTCGCCGGTTGCTCCTACGGGGGATACATCGCCGCCGCGATCACCCGCCGACGCCCGGAACAGGTGGCCGGCCTGCTGTTGGTCTGCTCAGGTGTGAAGGTCGGGAGGAAAGATCGGGATCTTCCCGAGCTTCCGGACCGTGCCGACCCCGACGGGTGGCTGTCGGGCGTGCCCGCCGACCTGCGCGACCATCTCTCCCTGGCGCTCGGCAACCGGGACCGCGAGGTCGCCGAGCGCGTGGCCGCCGTACTCGCCTCCTCGGCCACAGGCGACGACGCTTACCAGGCGCGGCTCCGGGCGACGGGTTATCCGGTCTCCGACGAGGGCGCCGACGCGATTTACTCGGGCCCCACGAGCCTCGTCAACGGGCGGCAGGACCGGATCGGCGGATACGCCGACCAGTTCCGTGCCTTGTCGTCCTATCCGTACGCGACCTTCAGCGCGCTGACCGATGCGGGACATTACGTGCCGTTCGAGCAAGCTCGGGTTTTCCGTGACCTCACGCGGGAATGGCTCGCGCGCTGTGACGTCGACCGGTGACCCCCACCGCCACAGAGGGACCACAGAAGATCTAGGCGCTTCATCCAGTGCGTCGCGTTTCCCATCAAGGTCCAGCGGTAGGGCCGATGAGGACAGCGAAGGACGGAGGAGAAGATGATCAGGCAGGAGCAGATTCCGCAGGTACTGGACATCCCGGTCCAGGGCACCGGCGGACAGAAGCTCGGCGAGGTCAAACACGTCTTCCTCGACGACGACACGGGGCAGCCGGAATGGCTGTGCGTGAAGACCGGGCTGTTCGGCATGAACGAGACGTTCGTTCCGATCCGCAACGCGGACCTGGTCGAAGACCATGTAGAGGTCCCGTACGACAAGGAGCGTGTCAAGGGCGCTCCGAACGTCGACGTCGATGCCGGCGGGCATCTGTCCGTGGAGCAGGAACGTGAGCTCTACCGCTACTACGACATGAACTGGGACACGTCCTGGGATCAGGCCAACCGGCCCGGCCAGGGCTGGGCGCACACCGGCGGCCAGCAGGAGCGCGAGCGCCTGGGCGGACTGCCCGGCGAGCCCACGCCCTCGGGCCAGACGGGCCGCCCGGGAGAGACGGGTCGCCTGGGCGAGACAGGGGCCGGCCGCAGGAGAGAGTCGCTGGGCACCCGCCTGCGCAGATACCTGACACCGGAACAGTCGCGCAAGGAGCGTCCCGGCGCCAAGCGCGACGACTTCGGCGACACCGGCCAGTCCGGACGTCCGCGCTAGAACCGCAGAACCACGCCGACCGGTGGAACCGCGCCGCGTCCCATGCGGACGTTCCCGGTACGGCATCAGCCGGCACAGGTTCGGAGGTCCGCCCTCCGGACCTGTGCCGCACCACATCTCGCCCCCGCCGAGCTGAGACGAGCGATCCCGGGCCGCGCTCCCATCGGTACTACCGGGCGCGCGGTTCCCGGACCTCGTCGTTCATCGCTCCTTCTTTATCTTCCGGGTGTCCCGAGGGGCGACGTACGGCACCTTGTCGGGCGCGTGGCCCGCTTCTATGGCGCGTTGCCGAGCCAGCTCGGCATCGAACTCCACCCCGAGCAGGATCGCGATGTTGGTGATCCACAACCAGATCAGGAAGACGATGACGCCTGCGAGCGTGGCGTAGGTCTTGTTGTAGGAGCCGAACTTCGCCACGTACAGGGCGAACAGAAGCGACGCGATGATCCAGATGATCACCGCGAGCATGCTGCCGGGGGTCAGCCAGCGAAACCGCGGCTGCCGGACGTTGGGAGCGAGCCAGTACAGCAGGGCGAGCGCCAGGGCGACGAGGACCACCAGGACGGGCCACTTTCCGATGTTCCAGATCGCGAGAGCGGTCTGGCCGATCCCCAGCGCCCGTCCGGCCCGATCCGCCAGCCCACCCGTGAAGACCACGGCGAACATTCCGGCGGCGGTCAGCACCACGAGTACGGCGGTGATGCCGAGGCGCAGCGGCAGGGTCACCCATATCGGCCGCCCCTCGGGCATGTCGTACGCCACGTTGGCGACCCGCATGAACGCCGCGACATACCCCGAGGCGGACCACAAGGCCACGACGATCCCGATGATGGTGGCGACCCCCGCCGCCTGCCGGCTTCCTTGGAGTGCCTGCAGTACGGGCGCGAGGGTCTGCTTGGCCGGGCCGGGGGCCAGCGCGCCGACGTTGTCCATCAGGGCTTGCGTGGCCGAGGTGCCGAACAGGCCCAGCAGCGACACGACCGCCAGCAGCGCAGGAAAGATCGAGAGCACCGCGTAGTAGGTCAGCGCGGCGGCCCAGTCGGTGACCTTGTCCCGCTGGAACTCCCTGACGGTCCGCCTGAGCACGGCACGCCACGACTTCCTGGGCAGATCAGTGGGGCTCTCGGGTGCTCCCGGCGAGTCACGCTGAGGATCTTCTCGCGTCATGGCATCTTCCCTCGCCCACCCGTTTCGTTCACCGGATCAGGCGCTACCCGCACAATCAGGACGCATTCTCAGGCAGCCGGACACGATGATCTGTCGAGGCTGAACCAGTCGACGCGCCGGCGGAGTCACTGCGGCGGAGCGAGCCGCGTCACCTGTCGGCGAACCGAATCGTCGATGTCCGCCTGGAGCAGTCCGTTGGCGATGGCCGGCGCACAGCCCAGCATGACGGTGACACGCGCCGCCGGGCCGTCGGGATAGCCGAACATCAGCCGGAACGTACGCTGATCAGAGGCGCTGTCGTCCCTGCGGCATCCCGGACGGCTGGGGAGGATGTCCACGGAGTTCAGCGCCGCGGTCAGGGACTTCGCCACGTCACGGCCGTACCGCGCGCGGGGAGCCCGTTCGGTGTACGCGATTTTCGCGTTGTCCCAGCAGATCAGCACCGATGTGGGGTCATCCGGCACCATCCGCACGTTCTGGCCACGGCGTGCTCCGGGATCCCGGCACGGGTCCTCGGGCCCCTTGAGCGTCCATGTCCCACTCCGGTAGGCGGCGGTGATGTCGCGCCCGACGTACGCGCGACTGGTCGCGGTGCCGTTCGTCGTCGTCACGCAGGCGTTGACCTCGTCGGCGCTTCCGACCCACAACCTCCGCTGATCGGGATAGGTGAACCGGATGAGATAGCTCGTCATCGGGCCGCCCATGAGAGTGCACCCTCCAAGGTCCGCACCCACCGGCAGGTAGGCGAGGTCGCGCGCCATCTGTTCGGCGCCGCCGGTCAGGATCCGGCTCCCGGCGAGACGCTCGTTCCCCGGATGTGTGTTGCTGCCCGGATACGCGCAGATCATCACCTCGATCGGTGTTCCGGGCACCAGCGACTCCTCGACTCCGGGAAGGTCCGCCGCGGCGGGCACCCAACCACCGAAACCGAAACCGTCTGCGTCTCCGCCCCATCTCTCCGGGCACGCCACCGGCACGGGAAGCGCTTCTCTCCACGGCTGCCAGATCAGTACGGCCGCCGCCGCGAGGGTCACGGCGGCGACCAGGACCAGTTGCTTCGTCCACCGTTTTGTGGGCATCCGGCGTGTCAACGGCTCGGGTGCGTCGGATCGCGGGGCGACCACTCGAAGGCGACGTGAAGACGACCGACGCGGACCGATGGACGCTCTTTCTCCGTGGCTGCCGGCGCGTACTCGTCGAGCGCGGTCCGGTCGCCGTTCATCGAGAAACCGGATCCGCCCATTGTCAAGACACGTGTCACCATAAGGCCGTCATTATGCTGTATCGGAACAGACATAGCATGATCATGCTCGATTACGCGATGTAGTGACACTGAAATCCGGGCAATTTACACGATCTCACCTCCGGCCGAACCGGAACATGCCATCATCACGAACGGATCAGGCAGTCCGGTGTGACGTGAGGAGAGTCCACATGGGCAATGTCGGCCCCCTAGAACTCGCCATCTTCGGAATCATCCTGCTGGTCATCTTCGGCCTGACCGTCGGCCTTCTCGTCCTCGCCATCAGGCTCGCGATCCGCGCCGGCCGGAAAAGGTGATCTCGGCCACCTCGGCTCCCGTCTCGCCTGATCGCGCGCGATAGCCTTCGGACCCATGTCGTACGACGTCTGGGTCCATGGGTCGGGTGACGGGGCAGGCGGGCGGGGCACAACTGCTCGGGCTACCGTTTCTCGCGCAACCGCCCGCCCCGTCTGCCGCAGTGCGATGACGTTCGCCGGCGGCGGCGCGGCGAACGTCGTGATGGATTCCTCCCGTTTCGGGATGTCGATTCGGCCGATCTTCCCGTCGGGGGAGAAGACCTCCACCGATTCCGTGGATGTCGGGCGGGGCGGCGGGGTGTCGGCGGACGCCGGAGTTCCGACGGCGACGACGGTGGCGGCGGTCAGCGCGCTCAAGGCGAGTCTGAGGGGATGGCGCACAACGTCTCCTTGGGGGTGTGCGTGGCGTTTCGACCCCAGAGTGAGCGCTCGTTCGAATCGAAGGTAATCTCGCTTCGCGATAACCCCCCAGCTATAACGGATTTCTCCTCACGCCCGGCTCTCGTGCGGAGTTCGCGCGATCAGGCGAAGTCACAACTAACCGTGGAGACGGATCCGGTGCCTCGCCTATGGGCAGCAGACAGGGGAATTGCATCGGAAGAGCTCGACAGATCCGCTCACGCTCAGTGCGGCGCATCGATCGCCGTACACCGACAAACACCGTGGCAGGAAGCGCGGCGTGTCATCACCGCCGATCGGGCAGGACCGCTTTCGGGCAGGACCGCTTCTTTGGCGAACGGCGGCGGCCGTGTCGAACTCACGCACAATTCGTTGTCGGACCGATCGGCGACACAGCTGCACATTCCATGGGAACGACCGTCGTCTACAGGACAGCCATATTGTTCGACGGACTGTGCCGGACCTGTCCGAACTCATCTCCCCGGCCGCGGGGACGACCGTCCTGATCGCGATGGGATCGGTCATTCGGTCGACAGAAAGGGTCAGGAATCTCCCCCGGCGGAGACGCCTGCTCCAAATGACCGCAGGAACGGAACGCAGCGGAATTCCGCGGGCCGTCAGGCGGCCGGGGATGGTCAGCGACCTCACCCGCGATCAGCGATATCGCCCCCGATCCCCCGTACGAGGCTCAGGGCGATGACAGGATCGAATGCCCATATCCTTGATCGCGCCGGAGACGACGTGATCCGTACTGTGCTCCTGACCTGGCCGAGTGCCGCGGTCGATCCAGATCGTGCGTGGGCCTGTGGCATGCCCGCCCGCCCTGTCGGGCGGTGAGGTCGTTTCCGATCGTCCAACCTCCACCGTTGAGAGTCACGCCGCGGCGTGTGGCCATGCCCACGATGGGACCGAGCCTGGATTTCGGATGCCCATAATTACCGGGAGCATCGTCGGGCGCATCTGCTCGATCTGCTATTCGTCCTGCTCATAAGGCAGATCTGGGCGAGTAGCAGGTGATCGCGTAAGGCCGTGTCGGGGCCCACAGAACCCGACCGATATTCTCTCGAAAGATCGGAAGGTGGACGATGAGTCTTGGCGAGTTGATCGTGCCCAATGGCGTGGAGCAGATCATCGGTTCGGAGGAGCTCTTCTTCTCCACGACCGACCGGCACGGGTTGATCCGCAGTGGCAACTCGGTGTTCGTCCGGACCTCCCGGTTCTCCCTCGATGAGCTCACCGAGGCGCCGCACAACATCGTGCGCCACCCCGACATGCCGGCCGGCGTCTTCCGGTTGATGTGGGACCGCCTGCTCACCGGGCGCCCAGCAGGGGCCTACGTCCAGAACCTGGCGAAGGACGGCAGCCACTACTGGGTTTTCGCCACCATGACGCCCTCGTCAGACGGCTTCCTGTCGGTACGGATGGCGCCGCGGACCGAACTGTTCGAGGCGGTCAAGCGCGTCTACAAGTACGTGGCCGACATCGAATACGAGGCGGCCAAGCGCAACGGGATGAACCGGCGCGACGTGGCGCAGCTCGGCATGGAGCAGATCGAACAGCTGCTGGGCGAGCTCGGGTTCGGCTCACACGACGAGTTCCTCACCGAGGCGCTGACCACCGAGGTCGCGGCGCGCGGCCGGCTGGCTTCCGCGACCTACGCCCGCCCCCGTGCCCAGGGAGCGATCGCGGAGGTGCTTTCCGGCGCGGGAGCCCTGGAAACGATGCTGACCGACCTGGTGGAGCGGCTGGAGAGCTATCGGGAGTTCAGCGAGCGGCTCATGTGGTCGTCCACCAAGGTCCTCGACGTCGCCCGCCGACTCGACGGCACGGTCGCCAAGGCCCAGGACGCCTCCGCGGTGGTCGCCGACACCGCGCCGGTGCTGAGCAACGTCGCCCGGGTGATGGCCACGCCGACGCACACCGCGGTGGTCACGCTGGAGCGGCTGGTGCCACGGCTCGCCGCGCTTCGCTCGTACGTCTCGGACCTGCGGTTCCGGATCGCGCTGGCGAGCCTGCACAACGACATGGGCGCCGCGTTCGCGGCCGAGGTCGTGGACGGCATCGCGCCACCGACCTCGCTGCGCGAGGTGCCCCAGCTCTGCGACGCCGTACATGAGAGCGTGCTGGAGATGTCGGCCAGGGCACAGCAGGTGAACCAGGCACTGCGCGACGTGGTCTCCGACGTCGCCGAAGCGGGCGAACGGCTGGCCGAGTTCCGCAGGTTCCTCGGGAAGTGGCGGATCCTCGTGCTGCGTCACCGGGTCGAGAGCGTGCTCGGTGACCTGATGCAGCCGATCGACGACGAGTTCGCCGCGAGCTGGGACGGCATGGACATGCTGCACGCGTTGGGCCGGGAGTTCGAGAGCTCAGCCGTGCCGTTCGACGTCCAGGCCCTGGAATCCCAGGTGGCCAGGATCCGGACCGCCGCCACCCGCGACATCTCCTGAGCCGGGCCCACGAGACGCTTCCTGGGCCGGCCACCTACGCCGAATATCCACCTTATTCGCCCGACCTGCGAGGATAACGGTCCGATGAAGGTCGGCGGTGTGCGCGCGGTGGCGGTTAGTCGGTCGTCGTCACAGTTCGGCACAATTGCCGATGTGCGAGTCGGATTGCTCGGACCGTTCGAGGTCCGAAACCGCGATGGGTCCGTGGTGGAGGTTCCTGGGATTCGACTGCGCGCACTGCTTGCTGCACTCGCCCTCGAATCTGGCCGGATCGTCACGCGTGCGAGGCTGGTGGACTGGATTTGGGGGCCACGGCCGCCCGCGGACGAAGTGAATGCCTTGCAGGCGCTGGTGTCCAGGCTGCGCAGGGTGTTGCCAGACGGTGTGATCGAGGCGGATTCCGGCGGGTACCGGCTGGCCGTGGCTCCTGATGCCGTGGACGTGTGCCGGTTCGAGCACCTGGTCGGCCAGGCCCGTGCCGCCGAGCCTGCGGCGCGGGCGGACCAGCTGCGCTCGGCCTTGGCATTGTGGCGCGGTACGGCCATGGCGGACATCGCACTGCAAGGCAGCGATGCGTTCGACGCCGCGGTCGCGCGTCTGGACGAACTCCACGTTGCCGCGCTCGGGGATCGGGTGGATGCAGACATCCACCTCGGGCGTGGCTCGGAGTTGGTCTCCGAGCTGACCGAGCTGGTCGCCACGTACCCGCTGCGGGAGGGGTTCGTGGCGGCCTTGATGCGAGCGCTCGCCGAGGCGGGGCGTGGAACTGAGGCGCTGACCGTGTACCAGCGGACGCGCGAGCGGCTCGCTGAGGAGTTGGGCGCCGATCCATCGGCCGAGCTCTCCGCGCTGCACACCGCGTTGCTGCGTGGCGAGCTGGGCGAGCGGGCGGAGAACCGCAGGACGAACCTGCGCGCCGAGCTGACGAGTTTCGTCGGCAAGGACGCTGACATCTCCGCGGTCGCCGGTCTGGCCATCAAGCACCGACTGGTTACCTTGACGGGAGCGGGTGGCTCTGGCAAGACGAGGCTGGCCACGGAGACCGCGCGGACGATGCTCGCCGAGCTGCCGGATGGGGCGTGGCTGGTCGAATTGGCCTCGGTGCGGGCAGGCGGTGAGTTGGCGCAGGCCGCTCTTACCGCGATCGGCCTGCGTGACCAGGCGTTGCTCGGTGGTGCGCGGGGTGGGGAACCGATGGATCGGCTCATCGCCGCGGTCCGGGAGCGCTCGATCCTGCTGATTCTGGACAACTGCGAGCACGTGATCGAGGCGGCCGCGGCTTTCGCGGATCGGCTTCTGGGGGAGTGCCGGAGGCTGCGGATCCTGGCCACGAGCAGGGAACCGCTCGGTATCACCGGGGAGGTGCTGTGGCAGGTCGAGCCGCTCGCGCTGCCCGCGAAGAAGGCGGACCCCTCCGAGGCCGGGTCCTCGCCCGCGGTGCGGCTGCTGCGGGACCGTGCGGATCTGGTGCGCAAGGGCATCGGCTCCGACGCGCACACCTTGTCGGCCATGGCGCGGATCTGCTGGGCGCTCGACGGGATGCCGCTGGCGATCGAACTGGCCGCGGCGCGGCTGCGCACCATGTCCATCGATCAGCTGGCACGTCGGCTCGATGACCGATTCCGTCTGTTGACCAGCGGCAGCCGTACGGTGCTTCCCCGGCACAAGACGCTGCGCGCGGTCGTGGACTGGAGCTGGGATCTGTTGACCGAGGCCGAACGCGTGGTGTTGCGGCGGCTCTCGGTGTTCTCCGGTGGGGCGAGCCTGGAAGCGGCCGAACGGGTGTGCGGGGACGAGGCATTCGCCGGGGAGCACGTATTCGACGTGCTGACCGCCTTGATCGAGAAGTCACTGCTGCTCGCCGACGGCGAGGGCGCGCCGCGCTACCGGATGCTCAACACCATCAGGGAATACGCGGCGCACCGGCTCACCGAAGCCGGGGAAACCGAACTGGCGCGCCGGGCGCACCTCGCCTACTTCACCGAGCTGGCCGAGACGGCAGACCCGCACCTGCGTCGGGCCGAGCAGTTGGAATGGCTGTCCACGCTCAGGGCCGAGCACGACAACATCAGTACGGCCCTGCGCGGGGCGATCGCCGAGGGATGGGCCCAGGAGGCGATGCGGCTGGTCGCGGCCGTGGGCTGGTACTGGTTCCTCAGCGGGCACAGGGCCGAGGGCACCGAGTTGAGCATCGCGGCGGCCTCGCTGCACGGTGAGGTGTCCGATGAGGTGCGGGCGATGGCGTACAGCATCGTGGCAGTGTTCGTGACTTCCGGACCCGGCCGCGATCAGTATCAGGCGCGGGAGTGGATCCACGAGGCGCACCGGCTCACCCAGCGCAGCGGGTATCGCCACGCGATCCTCGGGTTCGTCGCTCCGCTGGAGCGGATGCTGCGGGAGCCGACGGATTTCCTGTCCGCGTTCGAGCCGCTCATCGCCGCCGACGATCCGTGGGTGCGCGCGCAGGCCAGGCTCACGTGTGGCCGACTGCGGCTCACGCTCGGCCGCGACGAGACTGACGTGGACACCGACATCGAGATCGCCCTTGCCGAGTTCCGCACGCTGGGTGACCGGTGGGGGATCTCGACGGCGCTGACCTTCCTGGCCGATCGGCTCGCCATGCGCGGCGAGTTCGCCCGCGCGTGTGAGCACTACGAAGAGGCGGTCGCGGCGCTGACCGAGGTAGGCGCGGCCGAGGACGTGGTCAGCCTGCGGGCGCGGCAGGCTCAGCTGTACTGGCTGCTCGGCGATGAGCGATCCAGCACGTCCGCCATGGAGGAAGCGCAGCGGTGCGCGGGCGGGATCGCCTGGCCGGACGTGCTTGCCGAGCTGGCGCTTTCGAAGGCGCAGCTGGCGCGCCGGCGCGGCGAGCCGGACGAGGCACGCCAGCACCTGGCCACGGTGCCGGCGGTGCTGGGCAACGAGGAACTGAGCGACTTCATCCACGCCAAGGCCATGGACCTGTACGGCTACCTCGCCGAGGACCTCGACAGGGCCCGCGCGCATCGGAGCGAGGCGTACCGCGCTGCTGTGGGTGCGACGTATCCGCCGCTGATCGCCGAGGTGTTGATCGGGATCGCGGATCTCGCACTGCGCCAGGGACAGTACGAGCAGGCCGTGCGATTGCTCGCGGCCAGCGACGGCGTGCGCGGTACGCCGGATCGTTCGCAGCCGGACGTCTCCAGGATCGCCGCGGACACGCGAAATCGCCTCGGCGAAGTGGTGTTCGCCGAGGCGACCCGCGACGGACAGCGGCGGGACTGGCGTGAGCTGGCCGAGATCACGCTCGCTTCGTGAACGTCGCGCGCGCCCACAGGTAGCCGATCAGCGCGAGTCCCACACACCAGGCGGCCGCCGTGAGGGCCGTGCCCGTCGATGGCGTGCCGGTCAGAAACCCGCGCAGGGTTTCGATGATCGGGGTGAACGGTTGGTACTCGGCGAACTGCCGCGCACCCGGCCCCATCTTGTCGGCCGGTACGAATGCGCTGCTCAAAAAGGGAAGGAGCATCAACGGGACGCCGAGGATGCCCGCGCTTTCCGGTGACTTCGCCGCGAGACCCGCGGCGATGGTCAGCCAGCTGATCGCCAGTACCGTCAGCACGACGATGCCGATCGCGCCGAGCCACTCCGGGAAACTCGCCGACGGGCTGAATCCCATCAGGAACGCGACCCCGATGATGAACGCGATGGCCACCAGGGTCCGTAGCATGGTCGCGATCACGTGCGCGTTCAGCACCGCGGCCCGTGACACGTCCATGACGCGAAGCCGGTTGATGAACCCGGTCGTCATATCGGAATTCACCCCGGTCGCGGTGGGACCGATGCCGTAGCCGATGGTCATAATGATCATTCCTGGCGTCGCGTAGTCGACGTAGTCCGTACCGACGCTGAATGCGCCACCGAGTACGTAGACCATGAGGAACATCACGAAGATCGGCATGATGATGGCGTTGAGCAGTGTCAGCGGGTTCCGCATCGTGTGTCGGAAGTTGCGCCGCATCATGGTCGCGGAATCCGCCAGGGAAGCTGCGATGGCGTTCATCGTGCGCTGATCTCCTTGTTTCCGTGACCGGTGAGGGCGAGGAAGACGTCATCCAGGTCCGGTGTATGCACCGACAATTCCTCGACTTCTATGGATTGCGCATCGAGTCGATCGAGCAGCTCTCGCAGTGACCTCACCCCGCCGTCGCCGGGTACACGCAAGGTCAGCTCTTCGTCGTCCCTTGTGGACTCGTGCAGGACCCGCGCCGCGACGTCGAGTTCGTGCCGATCGGTGAACCGTAGCCGGACATGGCTGCCGGGAACCCGCCGCTTGAGCTCATCGGCGGTGCCCTCGGCGACCAGCCGGCCCTGATCGAGCACGGCGATGCGGTTGGCGAGTTCGTCGGCCTCCTCGAGATACTGGGTGGTGAGGAAAATGGTCGTACCGACGGCGACCAGTTCCCGGATGATCTCCCACATGGTGCGGCGGCTGCGCGGATCGAGTCCCGTCGTGGGCTCATCCAGGAAAATGATCTGCGGGTCGCCGACCAGCGTCATGGCAAGGTCCAGCTTGCGGCGCATGCCGCCGGAGTAGGACGCCGCCGGTTTGCTCGCCGCTTCAACCAGATCGAACCGGTCGAGCAACCGGTCGGCGATTCGTTTGCCCTCCGCCTTGGGCAGGTGCAGGAGATCCGCCATCATCAGCAGGTTCTCCTCGCCGGTGAGCAGGTCATCCACCGAAGCGAACTGCCCGGTGACCCCGATCGCCGCGCGCACCGCCTTGGTTTCCGTGGCCACGTCGTGCCCGGCGACGACCACCTTCCCAGCGTCGGGGGCCAGCAGCGTGGTCAACACGTTCACCGTCGTGGTCTTCCCAGCGCCGTTGGGCCCGAGCAGGGCGAAGATCGTGCCAGTCTGAACATCCAGGTCGATGCCGTCGAGCACGATCTTGTCTTTGTATGCCTTTCGCAGCCCCGAGGCCACGATCGCTGAACCGTTCATGGCATCCACGATCGCCGACCGCTCTGATACCGGGCCGTTGCCGTGCTGACGCGGCCGCTGACACGGCACCGCATCAGATCTGATCGCCGTCAGGACCTCCGCCGGCCAGGCTCGGAATTTCCGCGGGGCCCGGGAATGTCAGCCGTAGGCTCCGCTACGGCCTCCTCCTCCGCCTTGCGATGCATCATCTGGATCCGCGCTCGCGACGGACAGCATTTGTCAGACGCTCCCTAGCGGCGGTAGTAGTACGCCGCCGTGTAGCCCATGTTTCCCCTAATGCTGACATTTCGGCAGTTCTTCTGCGTGAAGAGTGACCCGCCCTGGTTGGCGCCGCGGAATTTGACGATCCAACCAGGCGAGTCCCAGGTCACCGACTCGACGATGGCGATGTGTCCATAGCGTGGGTAGTAGGTGTCCTTCCACACGGCTACATCACCTTTCCTGGGCGCCATGCCGTACCCGACATACTTGAACCCGTTCTGCTTCAGAACGGCTCCCATGTCGGTGGCGTTCCTCATCTGTCCGGTCAGCCCGTAGTATCGCTGCACGAACGCGACGCACTGGCAATTTGAGGCGGCCGCCGCACCGACATCCGACTCGTCGATGATGTCGGTGCCGACCCCGGTGGCTGGTCCGATGTCGTCGCCCTCAACCGAGGCGATGGTTTGGGCGCTGTGAGCGCCGGTGCCGGCAGTCGCCGGTTGACCAAACTGCGCGAACACCAGTCCGAACGCGATCGTCAGCGCCGCGGTACGTGGCAGAAGGCCGGGAAGGATTCTCGATGATGAACCGCCGCCGCCAGTCAGTGCCATAAGAGTATTTCTCCCTACAAGACTTGAATGATCACGACGGCGAAACGGTATCAGCGACATATATAGTTTTTGTATAGAAAGCACCCTTTTGGGTTCCTGCCAGCTTCTGGACAGTCAGCGACATAATCTGACAGGGAATCTGGAATCAGGCAGGGCCGGCTGGCGATCAACCTCTTCATCTCCGCCGACACGTGCGTGTTCAGGTTGTCCCACATCACCACCAGCGGACCTTCAGCCTCTCTTCTCCCGAGCGCAGGCGCTTCCGCACCGCCTCCGCCTTCTCAGAAGAGCGCGGCACCTTGTTGCTTTCCTGGAGCGCGTATGCGGCGTCGGAGAGGTGGCCATGGTCGATCATCCGTTTGATGAGGCTGTCACTGCCGAACCATTTGCCGTTGCGCCAGTAGGTGGGATGGCACGCAGCCGATCGAAAGGGACACGACTCGGCATTCTCAATTCATCACACAGAAGCCGGTACGGCGGGCTCGACCACGCGGTGCCGGCCGTCAGTCAGCCGCGACGCACGGGACACACGGGCCAGCGCCAGGAAGGAGATCAGCAGGAAGGCGGCGCCCAGCGGCATGAGGTCCTTCTCCACGAACGGCACCAGGACGTCGGCGATCACCAGGACGGGCGTCCACGCCTTGACGCGGCGCCGGATCGCAAGCTGGAGGACCAGGCCGATCTGGGCGACGAAGAACAGCAGCGGCCCGAAGTCGTAGATCACCTGCTGCACCCCGGGAACCGCCTGGACCTGATCGAACAGCGCGCCCATCGCGGCGTGGTCGGCTGACCGGAACCCCAAGACGATGTCGATGACGAACTGAGCGATCAGCGTGGCGATGCCGACATATCCGGTGGAGGCCAGCCCAGTGGCCAGGCGTCCGCGACCGGCCAGCCTCCGCATCTCATGAAAGGCCACGGCGAAGAACGCCAGGGCGCCGATGAAGGCCAGATGCCCGGTCGTCCAGGCGACCCCGGGACCGCGGCTGCCGTCCAGGCCGTCCAGGATGCGGATCACGCCGTAGGTGAAGGTGAGGACGGGGGCGGCGACGAAGGCGATACGGGGGTTCATCTCGTTGACTCCTTAGCTGCGATGACCTCCCCAATCCTGGTTTCCCACGGCCGCACGGACATCGCCGAGGCGAGCGAACTCCCACATCCCTCTCGAGAGGGATCCGTCATTCCCCCGGATCAGGCGGCCGGTCCCCGCCGTCGTCGTCTCCAGCCGCCACCCGCCGGCCACACGTGATCGGCCGCGGGATCGACCACCACTGGGACTGATGGACCATGCGTTGGCCACGGACCTCTTGCGAATGGTCACCCGATCACCGTCTGGAACCGCTCGTCGGCCAAGGCTGACGATCTCGTCGCCAACGGCGCCACCCTGGCCGGCTCGATCAAGAGCGCGGTCGAGGCAAGCCCACTCGTCATTGTCTGCGTGACGGCCCGCCGAGCAGGCGGATTAACCGAGATGAGGCCGCAGGCCACCCCGAAACGGCAATAAAGTCATGATCTGCGAACCCAATAGGGATATAGTCTCCCAAGCCACGTAACGCGAGGAGGTGAGCCCGATGACCACGAACCACCCTGTCCGGGCACTCCTGGCCGCTGCGTCTGTCTGACCGGCACTCAGGAGCGCCCGCCCGTCGAGCACTCCTGAACGAAGGAACAATGACAGTCAAGCCCTTTCAGATCTCCGTATCCGATGATGTCCTGAACGACCTGCGTACGCGCCTCGCCCGCACCCTCTTCACGGCGGCGTCAGACACCACCTACTGGGCCGCCGGGACCGATCCCGGCTACCTGCGCGAGCTCGTCACGTACTGGGCGGACGGATTCGACTGGCGCGCGGCCGAGACGGCGCTCAACGCCTACCCGCATCACATCGCCGAGATCGCCGGACAGCAGGTGCACTTCGTGCACCTGCGCGGCAGAGGCGCCGAAGGCGCGCCCGCGCCGTTGCCGCTGATCCTGACCCACGGCTGGCCAAGCAGCTTCGTGGAAATGCTGCGAGTCGCCGAGCGGCTGGCCGACCCGGCTGGCCACGGCGGTGACCCCGCTGACGCATTCGACGTGGTCATTCCCTCGCTGCCCGGTTTCCTGTACTCCGAGCTGCCGCAAGGGCCGTTCACCCGCAGGGGCGTCGCCGAGACCTGGCACACGCTCATGACCGAGACCCTCGGCTACCCGCGCTTCGGGGCCTTCGGCGGTGACATCGGGGGCGGGGTGACGCAGTGGCTCGGCGCCCTCTACCCGGGCGAGGTCGTCGGCGTCCACGTCACCTCCGCAGTGATCACGACCGACTTCCGGGAGCAGCCGCCGACCGCCGAGGAGGCGGCATACCTCGAAGCCCTCAGCGCGTACGACGCCACGGACCAGGGCTACAGCGAGATCATGTGCACCCGGCCGGACACGATCGCCGCCGCACTGGCGGACTCCCCGGCGGGACTCGTCGCATGGATCATCGACAAGTATCGCGACTGGAGCGACTGCGGCGGCGACCTGGAGACCCGCTGGGACAAGGACACCCTGCTGACGATCGCGACCCTCTACTGGGCCACCGGCACCATCGGCTCATCCTTCCGGCAGTACTACGACTACCCCCAGAACAGACCGGTCCCGAACATCACGGTGCCCAGCGCGGTGACGCTGAGCAACGAACCGGCCTACGCGAACATCCCCCGGAGCCTCACCGAACGTCTCTGCACCGACCTGCGCCACTGGAGCACCCCGGAACGGGGAGGGCACTTCATGGCTCATGAGGAACCCGAACAGGTCGCCAACGAGCTGCGCGCCTTCTTCCGGCCCCTCAGGTCCGGAAGCTGACGTCCGTCCCCCCGCGGCCACCGGCCGCGGGGGGACTCGCGGGACGTGGCCGGCGTGACGGGAGTCACCGGAAGCGCCCTTCTCTGAGCCTGATGTCCGATACGGTGCGGGTGCCGATTATTCATCCGGCCAGGTAAATCCGCATGGTGGTACTCCCTGAGGACGCCTCCCCGTCGGTCGCGTCGGCGAATGTCGAAATCGCAGCTACGCGATCGGCGCGCTACGCCTGCTCGGCTTCACCAACATCACCGACGGCACCCGATGGGCGCGCACTTCCATAATCCGCTGATCGCTAACCTCGTGCTCGCGCTCGGCCACGCCGAGTACTATCCCCGCTTCGGCTTCGGCCCGGCCTCGCGCCATGCCATCCGGCCGCCCTTCGACGTCGAGGACAAGTACATGATGGCGCTCGTCTTCGACCACCCGGCCCGTGCCGTGCGGCACCATCCGCTACCCGGCCGCGTTCGGAGTCTGACCCATGGAAGGGCGTCGAGCGCGGGCTGCCACCGCAGCTCCACATCGGCTACGGCGACCCCGACGTCGACCTGCACCGCTCCGACCCGCTGCTGCTGCACTGCTACCCCTTCCACCGCAACGCCGGCTTCCTCGCCCAGGTGTACCCGAACATCTACTTCGACGTCGGGCTGGGAGTGGGCTACACCGGGGCGCGCAGCGTGGCCGTCGTCGCCGAACGCCGGGAGCCTGCTCTCCGCCTACCTCGCCGGATCTTCCCGGAACACATCGGGCCGGACGAGCCGCTCGTGCCGGAGTTCCGCGACCACCGGGACGCGCACGTGCCCTGGCGGCTCGGCGCCTGGCTTGATGACCTGGGTAGACACCACTGCCTGCTACTCTATGATGCTAATTAATCACAATGCGTAACAACGGGGGTTATTGTGAAGATCGCCTGCGTCGGCGGCGGACCCGCCAGCCTGTACTTCTCGATCCTGATGAAACGGGTGGACCCATCCCACGACATCACCGTCCACGAGCGGAACCCAGCCGGTTCGACATACGGCTGGGGCGTGACCTACTGGGACGGACTACTCGACTACCTCCACGGCGCCGACCCCGAATCCGCACGCACCATCGAGGAGAACTCAGTCCACTGGGACAGCTGGGAGATGCACGTTTATGACCGCGCCACGGTGGCGACGGTGGCAGGGGAAGACTGGGGCGAAGGCTTCGGCATCGGCCGGCATCAACTGCTCGACATCCTCACCGAACGCGCCCGCTCCCTCGGCGTGCACATCGAGTTCGAACACGAGATCACCGACAAGGACGAACTCGCCGACGCCGACCTCGTCGTCGCCGGCGACGGCGTCAACAGCCTGCTGCGCGAACGCCACACCGACCACTTCGGCTCCGAGATCACGGTCGGACGCAACGTCTACGCCTGGCTCGGCACCACCAAGGTCTTCCGCTCCTTCACCTTCACCTTCGTGGAGACCGAGCACGGCTGGATCTGGTGCTACGGCTACGGATTCAGCAAAGACCACAGCACCTGCGTCATCGAATGCTCCCCCACCACCTGGAAAGGACTCGGACTCCACCAGGCGAACAAAGCCGACAGCCTGGCCCTCCTGGAGAAACTCTTCGCCGACATCCTGGACGGACACCCGCTGATCGCCCAGGCGCACACCGAAGACGGCACACAATGGCTGAACTTCCGTACCCTGACCAACCGGACGTGGTACCACGACAACCTCGTCCTGCTCGGAGACGCCGCGCACACCACCCATTACTCCATCGGCGCCGGCACCGCCCTCGCACTGGAAGACGCCGCCTTCCTGGTCAACGCATTACACGGGGAGACGCAACTCCAGGCCGCCCTCGCCCGCTACGACCGGGAACGCCAAGCCGCGATCCGCCTCTCCCTGAGAGCGGCCCGCTATAGCGCCCGATGGTACGAGAACCTCCCGCGCTACGTCGGCCTTCCACCGGAGCAACTGTTCGAACTGCTCGGCCAGCGGCGCTCCCCGCTCCTCCCGCACGTCCCACCACGGCTGTACTACCGGCTCGGCCAGGCGGCCGATCAGTTGTACTACCTGCTCGGCCAGGCGGCCGATCAGTTCAGGTCGCTACGCAACCGCGGGCGCCGGCCGGACCCCGGACCACATGAACCAAACACGCCGGGACAACCGGACGAGATGATCACGCGCTGACCCGCCCCGGGACGAAAACGCGACCACCGGCGCCGCCGCACCACGTACGCCGAGGCGGAGCCACCGCCGCGCACCGCCGCCGAACGCCGACACGAAGTCAGACCTCACGACACGGCCCTGAACTCCTACCGCTACGAAACGAGCGGGACTGTAAGAACAACGGCTCTGTCGCAGATTCGGTGGTGACGGAACGTCCCGGCACGACGGTAAATCGTGCATGATCTCGACGAGCTTGTGAATGTGGTGTTCTCCGGGTTATCGCCACTGGTCGTGAAGAACGTGGCGGACGAGGGCGAGTGGATCCAGGTGCGGGCGCGAACCCCGGACAGGCCGGTCGCCTGTCCGGGCCGCGGCCGCTTGAGGCGCACAGGAGGTGGACTGCGAATCCGTTGCTGTCAGCGTTGCTGCCACTGGAGATCAAAAAGCCCCGAACGATGATCGGTTTGGGGCGATTGGGCTGTTCAGAGAGTGTAGTCAGGGGCACTGTCGAACTGCCGACCTTCCGCTTTTCAGGTGTAGCAGTCGCCCTGTTGCCCATCGAAGACCTGGGGTCGAGGGTAATCGACAGTGCCCGTCGTGTGTGGCCATCCTCCGCGAGCACATCGCAGAGTTCGGCGTTCACGAAGACGGGCGACTGTTCCGTACCTCGCGGGGTGGCGTGATTTCCATCGGCACCTACTGCGAGGCATGCACAAAGCTCAGATCCTGGCGCTGACGCCGGAACAGGTCGCGTCCCCACCGGCGGCCCGGCCTTACGATCTCCGGCACGCAGCCGTCTCGCTCTGGCTCAACGCAGGGGTAGCCGCTCCAGAGGTGTCCGAACGCGCCGGGCATGGCGCGGACGTGTTGCTCAGGGTCTATGCGAAGTGCATCGACGCCGGTGTAGAGATCGCCAACCGGCGGATAGACGACGCCTTCGAGACATGAGGGCGCAAGGTAGCGTCAGAGGGTCCCGGTCATCCCGGGGCCCTCTTCGTTTCGCCTAGCCCAGGCGCAGGATGCTTTCCTCAATTTCAGCGTTTCGCGCGGGCGCGTACGAGGTCTCGGTGCCGGTGATCGTGAAACCGGCCTTCTGCAGGACCCTGAGCGAACCGAGGTTGTCACTGGCGGCACGGGCATACAGCGGGCGGACGGGGACGAGCTCAAGGAACTGGGCGAGAGCTTGGGTGGCGACTCCTTGCCCCCACGCCGCGCGGTCGATCCAGTAGGTGACCTCGGTGTCCCCTTCGATGACGAAGCTGCCGATGCTGCCGACCAGGTGACCATCCCGGGTCACCGCACGCAGGATGACATCGGGGGACGTCCTCAGCTTCGACATGTGCGCATCGAACGCTTGGCGATCGTCGGGGTCCTTGGAAGTGAAGGCGGCCATCTGAACCGACTGGGGATCGCGCATCTGGTGGAACAGCGCATCCAGGTCGCCGTCCTCAACACCCCGCAACGCCACACCCGACATCGACTCTCTCCCTATCACCTGGCCGTTTCAACTTGTGCAGCAACCTAACAGCGACTTCCGACAGTCCTGCCCGAAGGAGTCGCACGAAACAGGTGTCGACGACACGTGAAAACTGAGCGTCGTTGACAACAGGAGAGCATCGCGAACGGCGCCTGACCGGAAACCCGAGCTGACTGCGCACAGCACCATCGGACCTGGCCGGTAGCTCCCAGCTCGGTCTTCCCGCGCATGTCCGCTCCGCACCAACAGGCCCATGCACCTCCCCTGTTCCGCCGAATCCAGGGCGAAACCCCCGCTAATTTGTTTGCCGCCGGCCAGCCTGGCCGGATAGGAAGCTTGGGTGCTAAAAGGCAGCAAAGTCGGGCTCAGGGCCCGGCACGAGGACGACATCCCGATCCTGCGGACCGAGCTCTACGACGACGTGGTCAATTCCGCGCGGTCCGAAGGGCGGCCGTGGCGGCCGATCACGCCCGGCTCGAAGGACTCGCGGCTCGTGGTGGACGACAAGGAGCAAGGGCACGTCCCGTTCTCCGTGGTGGAGCTGGACGGCGGCACGCTGATCGGCACCGCGACGCTGTGGGGCATCGACAACCACCACCGGTCCGCGCACATCGGGCTGGGGCTGCTGCCGTCGGCCCGCGGCAAGGGCTACGGCACCGACGTGGTCGCGGTGCTGTGCCACTACGGTTTCGTCGTGCGCGGCCTGCAGCGACTGCAGATCGAGACGCTGTCGGACAACGCCGCGATGTTGCGCTCCGCCGAGCGCAACGGCTTCGTCCGCGAGGGCGTGCTGCGCTCCTCGGCCTGGGTGATGGGCGAGTTCCTGGACCAGGTGCTGCTCGGGCTCCTCGTCCAGGAGTGGAAGCCGGCCTCGAAGGGCTAGCCCACCTGCGAAAACGCGCCGTGATCCATCCCGGATATATCCCGGGAACAGCGGCCGGGGGCTGCTCTCGGTGGCCTACGACTGCACATGGGTGGAAACGATCAACGGCGTCCAACCGTAGCGAAACGCTGGTCAGACGCCGTTGTCGGAGATGGGAGCGGAGAGCGTGGGATTCGAACCCACGAGGAGCGTCAAGCCCCTAGCGGTTTTCAAGAGCACTACGGTTACTCCACCCGTACGACCTCTGACCTGGGGCTCAGCTTCGAGTAGAGGAAGAGCCCAGGAAGATCATCCCGCATATATCCCGCGCCTACTGCGCCCGCGGTCTCCATGATCGCTCCCTATATCTCTCTGCATCTCGCCGGTAAGCTCCGGCCATGACGGAGAGGCAAGCTGACGGGCACGCACACCTGTACTACCCGCCGATCCTGAATGGGCTGGACTACCTCGACAGCGTGGTGGATCACTTGTCCGGGGAGCCCAACCCACGCAACCTGAAGTATGCGGTACTGCACCTGCAGGCCGCTACTGAAGTGCTCTTGAAGGCTCGTCTACTCCAGGAGCACTGGAGCCTGGTCTTCAAGGATCCTGGACGCGCGGACCGAGGTCGCTTCGAGAGCGGTGCCTTCGAGAGCTGCGCTACCAGCGAGGCCATCATTCGCCTGCGCAACATCCTCGCGGTTGAACTCCCCAAGTCGGCCACGGATGAAATCAGCCAACTCACCAAGTGGCGTAATGCCCTCCAGCACTACGGTCTGATAGCGCCGGCGCCGGCAGTGGAGTCGCGCGCCGCGCACATACTGGACTTCCTCCTACTGTTCATCAACGAGTACCTGATGCCAGGTCTGAGTGGCGAGGATGCGGAGTACGCCTACGAGACCGCTTACCACATCCGCAGTCGGCTCAGCCACATACGAGCCCTCATTCAGGCCCGCATGGACCGGCTCAGTCCCGTGCTTGCCCCACATGCCGAGCGAACTGTGAGCTGCCCCGATTGCGGCCAACTGGCCCTGGTCGTGGGGTCTGCACCGCTTCGCTGCCGATTCTGTGATGAAGAGCACCGCAATCCCGTGAACTTGGCGCAGTTCTACGTCGGGATTGCTCTAGGCAAAGAATGGGAGCCGGGCTACGAAGATTTAGCGACCTGGCCAATCCAGAGGTGTCCAGGTTGCGCCGAGGATACCTTGGTGCTGGAGGCTGGCACAGCCGCCGCCCCAAGGAGTCACACGCCTCTGTGTTTTGCATGCGGAGGCATCTTTCCAACCGGTGGCTGAAGGGAGACCTACGGCACCCGCTTTAGGAGAGCGTTGGTTCTTCTGGTTGGCAGGTGGTCTCGACCTGCGACGACATCGTATTCATTGATCACGTCGTGCTTGATCATCCCGTGCATGTCTCGCACGCCCACAATCGGTCACCACCTGGCTCGGTGACTGACGATCGTTCTCGGTGATCAGGACGCGTGTGGCGACCGTGCCGGCGGCCGACGCCGCGGCGATGGTGTGCTTGCCGTCCTTGAGGGCGGTGGTGTCGGGATCCGCGCGAAAGGCCGCGGGCCGGCGCGTCCACAAGGAACTCGAGGTCGACCCAGTCAGCGGGTTCACGTTGTTGCCGCAGTTGCCGTCCCCCATGCCGTAGGAAGACGTCAGCATCTGGCCTGCGGCCGTGCCGCTGGCCGGGTGAGGGCGATGTTCGAGATCGTGAAGTCGTCGCGGTTGTTTCCGTACGACCCCCGGGAACGGCCTCAGAAGTAACCCCGTGCTGCCAGTCATCTGAAGCCTCAATGAGTAAGACACCTCTGCGTTGCGGCTCGCAGAGGCCTAGCATGGCTTGCCGTGAAGCAGGTCGACGTTGGATATCGGCATGAGCCATGCGGGCATGTGGTGGTGTTCCGGGAACCCCATCCGGAGAACCCGAGCAGAGAGCCGACACCGCCTGGCACGGTGGTCGACGTGCAGTCCGGCCCGGGCGTCTGGATTTGCCCATGTAGTGAACGCATTGCCCGGGCTGTAACCATCACCTCAGCGGAGTTGGAAGATCTGCGTAGCAGCGGCACGCTGGAAGCCCAGTTCGACTGAAGGCTGACACTCGGCCGCATCAGGCACGAGCCAGGTTAGTGAACGTCCGCTTTTCAGGCGGAACGATCACCCAGTCCGCACACTGAAGACCGTGGTCAGACGGTCGCGTACGACTGCCGCAAGGTCTCATTGGTTGCCGACGTTGCTGTCACCACCGCTGTCACCTCAGCCATGGCCATCGGTCTGCTTGCTCTCTCTGACTGTCGGTGCCGTCGGACGGATCCGATTCGGGCGAGTCGTAGTCCTTCACCGCGAGCGGGTCTCCCGAGGTCCAGGCTGAGGCCTGATTCGTCACGGTTCACCACGAGATCAACGATGACGGCGGACCGTGCAGGTTATCAGTCACTTCGGGAAGGTTAACCGAGGCGTCCGTGGTGACCATCACCTCCGTCGGCGGGCGTCTTGTTGAGAAGCGAGAGGTTTTGTCGGAGATGGCTGCTACCGTCTTCGACGGCGATAGTGCTCCCCCTTCTCGACGGGCCCGCTCCGTGGATCTCATACGGGACGGACGACTACGCCATCGCAGGCCGGTGGCGCTCGGACAGCCTCGCTCGAAAGTGGAAGTGCTCCGGCTGTCAGGCCTTGGCACCCTGCCAGGGCCCCGCGGACGGGAACGTGGCATGAAGGGGAGCTTGCCCTTCGCGTTGATCGCACGGCCAGTAGGGGCGCCGTGCAGCGCACGGCGTGCTAGATCCGCGAAGGAGCGAAGATGACGGAGCTCATCTCCCAGACCTCCGAGGATGAGGTGCAAGGTATCGCCCTCATCGAGTTGGAGGCGCGCGCAAAACGTCTCAAGCAGATGACCTTTGGGCAATACAAGGCAATTCGACAGAGCGCGATCGACCTGGGATCGCCGCCCGAGGTCGCGTCCACCCTGCCGTGGTTGGCAGCTGACCCGCAGGCGATGGTGTCCGCATTGCGCGCGGCGGCCTCACGCGAGGAGATCATCGTGCGCGGGGTCCTCGGCCACGCGATCGAGGCCGACGTGTTGACCGCATTCATCCTGCGGTCCCTGGAGAACATGCGCGCTGAGGAACACCGGTACCGAGGCAAGTTTAATCTTCCGCGGTACACCAGCCTCGAAGACAACAGGGCTCTGCGGGCGGACCTGTCGGCGCATGCGTCGGTGGCTGCCGCGAGGACCTATATCGCCGAGCAGTTGCAGGTGGTCGATGGTCACATCGACCGCCGCAGCCCGTACGGTGAAGACATTCGCCGCAACGGTATCCGTCGCGGTGGCGTGCTCTTCCCCGTGGTTATCGACCTGCCTGGCAAGCAGCGGATTGGTGGGTTCGACAGCACCGACTGCTACAGCAGGACCCTGTTCGCGCAGCAGCACAGCGGCATCACGGTGCCCGACGTGCTGGACTGGTGGCTGGAGTACCCGCCGACGACTACCAAGGAGTTCAAGGATCACCCGCTCAAGTTGATGCGGGACAAGCTCGTGGCCGTCGCCGAGAAGATCGGTGCGGGGAAGCCGGTCAGCGAGGAGGAGTCCCAGGCGGTGCTGCGGGCTGTGATGCCCAAGACCATGCTTGTCCTCGCGGTCCGTGACACCGAAGGCCTGGGAATCGACGAGGTCCGGCGGCGTCTGGTCAGCGAGCGGCACCTGGACAAGCAGCTTGAGTTCACCATCGACACGAAGAACGAGACGCGCGCTGAGGCAGTGATCGCCGAGGTAGCCCGTCGGGGACTTCTGCCCGAGCACCCCACCGTCGCGCAGCGGGACCTGCTGGAGCTGCTGGAAAATCCCCGCCCGCTCGTCGACGCCGGCAACTTCCACGGCGACGACGTCGCCGTGGTGGCCGCCGCGGTCTTCCTGCCCACGCCCCGGTCCCCCATCGACCGGTTGATCTTTCCGGCGATCGCCAGCCGTGGCGTGATCGCCCCGGACGACCGGAGAAAGGGGTTGCGGTCCGAACTCGCTGCGCAGGTCATCATGCGCGTGGTCGATTCGGGTGTCGGGGATCGGGAGCTGCGCAAGTCCGCGCTGGAACGCGCGCTGCGCAACCCCCGACTCAAGGGCGTCGTCTTCGACGACGCGCCTGTACCGGAATTGCTTTCCGCTGCGCTCGCCGAACTCGAGGAGTTCGAGCGGGTCAAGCGGCGTGGTGATCCGCCTGTGTGGGGTCCGGCGATGCGGCAAATCACGTTGCGGGGCGGGTTCTACCTGTTCTTCGGCCGCAATCTCGGCCTGGGCCGCAGCCCGGTCGGCGGCAAGGCGGGCGGGGACAACCGTGAGCCCACCCAGATCATCGAGCACCTCGGCACAACCACGGCCGGCCTCAATCAACTGGCGCAGGCTATATTCGACGGACGCAAAGGGCTTAAGGTGCGCTTGCTGGACGCTGACGCCCCCGCGGTCCAGGATCTCGACACCGAGCCTGCAGAGGACGACGTTCTCACCGACGCAAAGTTGCGAGCCTGGCTCGCCGGTGCGGCCGCTAAGGCCGACAAGGATCGGCAAGGAGAGGATGACAGCGCACGGGCCCGCGTCGCCCAGGACGCACTCCATGCTCGCGAACTCACCGACGAACTTGAGGATACGGTCGGCCGGATTGGGACACATGCCGACGCCGTGGATACCGATAAGAAGGGCAAGCCGTACGTTGCGCTGCACGGCCTGCAGGACCCCGACAAGCTCAGGCACCGCCTCAGCAGGCTGAGCAAGCAGCTGTCCAACTGGCACACGGCGCACGAGGTCCTCAACGGCAACATGGACATCGGGGACGGTGACGAAGAGTGACCCGTCCGGCTATCACCTTCGACATGGCCCGGGCCCGCCAGGTCCATGACGTCCTGTCGAACCTCATCCCGGGGATCGGCCATCCGCAGCCGTACAACCCCCTGGGCGTCGTTACGGGCTCGCTCTTCCCCATCATCGTCCCGGTCGAGGAGGTCCTCCGCGGTCACGTATACGGCGAGGTGACCAGCGCGGTGTACGTCATCACCGACGACGCCTACACGGTTCGCTACGTCGGCTCGGTCGACCGCTCCTCTCCCGCCCTGCGGAATAGGATCAGAGCCCACCTTGCCCCCGGCACGATCGCGCGGCAGGCATGGACCGGTGTCGGGCTGATCCGAGTACCGGATGAGCTGCGGCATGAGAAAGTCCTGCTCTGCGAAGGCTGGGCGGGACGTGCCCTCGATCCGCTCGACAACATCCGGCTCCCGCTTGTGGGCGGGCGGTCGTGGACGCCCCGCCGCCAGGCGGCGTAGCTGTGTTAAGGGTGGCCGCACGGGTGCGGCCACCCTACAGATCGCATACTGGCATGGAAGCATCTGCAGCGTCAGCAGCCAATTATCGACGTGGTCACGCATAGCCTCAAGGACGGTCTGCCGCTCAGCTGGTGCGCAGTCCCTTTTAGCCCAAGCCGCTCAGCCGTAGGCAGCTAGAAAGGAAAATCGTAGAGCCGAGGTGCACCGTCTTAAGGGTTAGGTTAGCGCTCGGATCAGCCGTAACCCTGCAGTAGTCACTGCAGCCGTCCACGGGCCCGATCTTTGTGGCATTGTAGGGCCATGCCAAGGTTAGCGACGCGACCGAGACACGTTTCTGCGCCGTCCAGGAGTAAGGGTCTCATGCCCATGTGGGTGGCGCTTACGCTTACCCTCCTGGTAGCGATTATCACGGCAGCTGGTCTAGCCTGGGCAGCGCTAGTCTGGCTTGCGATACCCAATAGGCCCGCCCAGCCCACCACCGTGGCCAATCTGCTGGAAGTCATAAAAATCTCTCTCAGCATCGTGGCTGGCATCGGCGGGGTAGTCGCCTTGGTCGTCGCCTACCGCAAACAGCGCCTCACCGAAGATGGGGAGAAGCGCGAACAGGCGAAGCTGTACATCGAACGGTTTGATAAGGCAACGGACAAACTTGGCCACGACAGCCCTGCAGTACGTTTGGCTGGCATCCACGCCCTGGCTGCTCTAGCGGACGACTGGGAGGGTGAACGCCAGATGTGCATCGATGTGTTGTGCGCCTACGTTCGCATACCGGCCGAACCAGAACCGGAGGATGAAGATGAACCAGCAGCCGTGGCCGCCTGGAAGGGCATAACCGAGGTTCGCGCCACTGCAGTGCGAGAGATAGCCTCTCGGCTACGTGCGGATGCTTCGGTTCCTTGGCACGGGTACAACTTCGATTTCACAGGAGCCACCTTCAATTCAGGCCCTGACTTCACTGGGGCGGTATTCTCTGGCGGGCGAGTCTCATTTGACGATGCAGAGTTCGACGGCGGCGAGACGTTCTTCCGCGAGGCTCAGTTTTCTGGAGCACTAGTCTCGTTCGTCGGTGCGAGATTCACGCGCGCTGACCTATTTTTTGAGTCCGCAACTTTTTCCGCAGGAGAAGTTCTATTCACTCACCTCGAAAGGGTGCCCCATATCTTTTTCACAGACGTCACATTTTCGGGCGGCAGAGTATCCTTTGCCGCCTCAGAGTTTTCCCGTGGCGGAATAACCTTCAATAGGGCAAGGTTCTCTGGTGGCGAAGTTCACTTAAGGCCGGCATACTTTCCCGACAACGGGCACCTTACACTAGACTTTTCCCGGGTCGCGTCTTGGGATGTGCCTCCCTTACTACCCGAGGGCTCCTACCCCACAATCATATTTCCGCCCGAAGCGCAGACACCGCGCGAGAAACCAGGCGATCCGGCCGCTCGCACCCAACCGGGTTTGCAGGGAGAAGACCACGTTTAGGGACTGTGCCCGGGCAAGGCAACGCGGACCTCTATAGGACAATTTGCTCGATGGCCTGGCTCAGCGTGTCGGGTGTACACAGCACCACTTCCTCCTGGACTGCCGGGGTCAAACCTGCACCCCAGGCGACCCCCACCCCGAAGGGCTGGCCCGCGGCTGCCAATGCCGGATCGAACGCCCTCCGGTAGGCCAGCATGTCCACCAGGGCATGCCGGGCAGCCGCTTCGAGGAACTGGCCGAGCTTCGGGTGACCCAGTGGGCTCACATGCTCGGCTTTCGCAAGCTGCGAAAATAGCTGAAGGTAAGCGCCATAACACGACATCGCAGGGCGATTTATGCCCGAAACGGATCGTTGTAGTTCGGAACCTATCAGGGGAACCATGAGAGCTTGAGGTTCCGAACCACTTCGCGTGGCGTGCCGGCCGCAATGGGGCCCGGCGGTGAGTCCGGGGAGAAGCGGTTGAGCGACGTCGTCACCCAGCGCGGCTGGACGCTGCCGCAATGGAACCCGGTGGTGAGGCCGGGGGTGAAACTTGGGCCTGCTGATTGGAGCAGAGTATGCCTCTGCATAGCCGCAATGGAGCCTGCCGGTGAAGGGAGTGAAACCGCACAGGTCCAGGTTGATCCCAGTTACAACTCCTAACAAAATGATCTCCACCGTATCCAGGCGGCCTGCTGATCGTTGATCCGCTCGTGAGGAAGGGTGAACAGCCGCCGTGGATCGTGC
>NZ_JBFALK010000034.1:0-79345 GCF_040656155.1 Microtetraspora glauca | reverse complement strand
CCCGCCCAAATCGTCGCCAATATGCCGTACGAGGAAGGGGTCACGGTGTTGGGCTGGCAAATATGGGGAAGCGGCTCCAGCAAGCAATACACAGGTCACATCTGGGTGGTCTGCCTCGGCTGATCAGGAGCAGTGACGCTCGCGGTTACAACGCCTTCCGGGTCACGAACAGCGCGCGAATCTCACGATGATCCGGTTGCGTGTGGGCGGGCGAGTGCTCGAACTCCCTGCGGCATGTTCGGCGAGTAAAAGGCTTCCACACTACGGAAGGCTGCTCATCGGGCACCGCAGATCAGAAAGCCCCTGAAGCACTCTGATCCGGCACCTCCCGCCCGGCAAGGAATCCGACTCGTACCGACCGGACCGACCAGCAGCACCACATCGTGATCCCGTTCCGAGTGCTCGACAGCCAACTGGTCCTGAAGCCGCACCACGCCCGCTCAGGCCCGTCGACATGCCATCTTCCTAGGAAAGGACCATGGTCAAAGTCCGCTTGTCGGCCGCGCCCGTGATCAGGCGGCCCTCGACAACGAGGAGCAGCCCAAGCGGATCAACGCCTCCGGCCGCTGCTACTGGCCCTATACCTACCGCGAGATCCTCCCGGAGGACATCACCTGCGTCACGGCGACGGTCAAGGCGCAGACCATGCGAGACACCGAGGACACCCCCAACCGGCTCAACACCGCCAAGCACGCCTGGGGCCCGAACGCCTGCCAGGACGCATACGTCTGGCGCATGAGTGACGACTCCGACTACGTCTGCGTCCCGATGGCCACCCGCCTGCAGGTCCTCGACGACAACGCCGCGGCCGCCGGTCGCTGGAGCGACGGCCCCTACGGGCCCACGACCTGTGTCCAGGGCTACGTCTGGCGCGAGGCCTACGCCGGCGACCAGGTCTGCGTCACTCCCGACCGTCGCGACCAGGCCCAGGCCGACAACCGCACCGCCAAGGAACGCCTGCGCTGGCGGTACGGGTCGCAACTCTGACACCCAGCAGCAGAAGGGGCCTTCGGGATCGGCTCGTGGCTCGGCCCGCGTGACCCGAAGGCCCCCCGCATCCACGTTCTGGCCGCAGCACAGGCCGCCCAGCGGGTGATTCAAGGCCGAGCACGTGGACGACCCGGAACCTGTGAAGTTGATCGAGGCAACTGAGCCGGCCATCCAGAAGCTCGACGCGCGGACGGGGGCCGGGGCCGTGGAGACCGCGGAGGGCAAGGGCCGGCTCTGATCCCGCCTTCCGTAGCGGGTGAGCCCCCCACGCCTCCTCGACGTCATACCAGGATATAATTCGCTTGTTGCCTAATAAGGGAAACAGCGATGAATCTCGTCTATGAGGCGTTGGCGCACCCCACGCGCCGGCAGATCATCGCGCTGCTGAGGCAGGGAGACCGGCCGGCGGGAGAGATCGCCACCCACTTCGACATCGCCAAGCCGACCCTCTCCGGCCACCTGAGGGTGCTGCGCGAGGCCGGCCTGGTCATCGGAGAGCGGCACGGCACCTCGATCGTCTACAGCCTCCAACTCTCCCTGCTGGAGGAGTCACTGGCCGCACTCCTCGACCTCTTCAAGATCGACTCAGCCAAGCCCCCCGAACCGGACCGGTCATAAGGAGCGCTCCCCCAGACACCCCGGCCCCCATCACGACGAGGAAAGGACCCCCATGACCGAGAACGCCGTGACCGAGGACCGACTGAACACCCGCCCCGGCGTCATCGCCACCGCCGCCGCCCTGCTGCTGTCGGCCGGGATCTCCGTCTGGGGCTGGACCACCCTCCCCGACGGCGCGCGGATCCCGATGCACTGGGGCATCTCCGGCGAGGCCGACCGTTTCGGCGGGAAGACTGAGGCTCTGCTGACACTCCCCCTGATCATCCTCGCGCTCGGGCTGTTCTTCGTCCTCTCCCCCCGCCTGATGCCGAGGCGGCGGAACGTGGCGCGATCCCGGCACGTGTACCTCGCCTCCTGGATCGGCACTCTGGTCATGCTCACCGTCCTGCACGCCGTGAGCGTCGTCAACGCGGCCGGCGGAGACCTTCCCGTGGTCCGGATCGTCGTGGCCCTGGTCGGCGCGCTCTTCCTGGTGCTGGGCAACTACCTGCCCAAGTCGCGCAGCAACTGGATCGCGGGCGTGCGCACGCCGTGGACCCTCGACAGCGACCTGGCCTGGAGGCGCGCCAACCGCCTGGCGGGATTCCTCTTCGCCGCGGCCGGCGTGATACTCCTGGCCACGGCCTTCGTCCTCCCGCTCCCCGCGCTGTTCGCGATCCTCCTCACCGGAGCGGCGGTCTCCGGGATCGGCCCGGTTGTCTACTCCTGGTGGGCGTGGCGCACCGACACCGGCCGCTGAACGGTTCCGCACCTGGATTCGACAATCGCGACACGCCACGGATATCCCTAACGCGGAAAGTCCGGCGAATTCCAACAGCTCGTGCAAAAGCCCTACGTACCAATAAAGAGCCGGATAACCTCAGCCAAACCGATGCATCCGGACATCAGAGGTAACCCGTGGCGTGGTCGTGGGGAGAGCTGCCTATAGGCCGCGTCGCGCGCCTCCAAGGGGCCGGCATGGAGGCCCTCGCCCTGTCGATCGACCCGTTGCCCGACGACGCCCCGGCGATCGTCACGTACATCGCGCACGAGACCCCGTCCACAGCCGACCTGGTGGCCTCGATGCTGGACGAGCTGGAAACAGCGGCCGTCGGCCTGTTCCCCGTGTGGCTGCCGGGGGCGGACGGCATCGACGGCCCCGGAGGCGCGGGCGTGCCCGCCGTACGGGCCCTCGCCCTGCGCGCGGCGTCGGCGACCGGCCACTTCGGTCCCTTCCTCGCCGACCTGGCCGAGATCTCCCTCCGCGGGGTCGCCGCCCCTCCCGCCGATTTGTCCACAGGTTGTGGACTCCCCAGGGACGGCAGGCCGTCCGCGCCTCGTGGCTCAGCCCTCAACGGCGCCGCCCGGACCGGTCACACCCTGGTGCCCGCCCCTTCCGGGACAAGCGTCCACCCGGGAGGCCGGACGAGGTTCGCTCCCGAGACGCGGGCCGCCGGGCTCGCCCGAGTGCTCGCCGCCAGCTTCCACCGGGCGCACGCGTCGATCCTCATGGGCGTGCCGCCTGGCCTTTCCCCGATCGCGGAGGAGATCCTCGTCGGCGCCTGCGAGTGGCTCGCGCACCGTGGCGGCCTCGGCGTCTGGCTGACCGGTGCCCCGCTGAACTCCGTCGATCGCATCGAGACGCGAGTCGTGCGACTGCCCGCCCACCTGGCGGCCGTCACCGGCGACCTGCCGGAATCAACCGATGCGCCGGTGACGCGGACACTCGGATTCCCCGCCGTCGCCGGGAGACCACACCCGGGAAGCGCCGTCGAGCAGGCACTCGAAAAGGCGCTCGCCCCCTGCGAATGGGCGATCGGGCGCGCGTGGAACCAGACCTACCAGTCGCATCCGCTCGCCAATCCCATCCGGTTGGACCTGCTCTGGCGCGACGAACGATGCGTCGTCGAGATCGACGGGCCGGAGCACCTCCGCCCCATGAAGTACGCACTGGACCGGCAACGGGATGTGCGACTGCAGATCGACGGCTACGCCGTTCTGCGATTCACCAACGACCAGATCATGAATGACACGAAATCCGCGATTCACCAGATAGAGCGGTTCCTCCAGGACCGCCGCCTGGGAACCCCGAAAGGATAAGACATGCCCGAAAAGGCGCTGACGTTCCCCGATATCGCCATGTTGCTGCTGCTGATGGCCGAAGCCGAGGAGATTTCCAACCCGGAACTCGAAGCGCGCTACCACGTGACGCTCAATGGCAGGGAACGGCGGAAACTGAACGATCTCAAGCTGGTCGAGAGCTGGAAGCAGGGCCGTTCCTACGTCCATGTGCTGACCGATCAGGGCTGGGCCCGCGTCGCCGAGGAGGTGCGGGCGGGCATCGAAATGCCGCCCAAGGGTGGCGGGAAGCTGGCGGCCGCCGCCGCGCTCGCTCTGGCCGCCGGCCTGCAGCGGTTCCTGGACCGGACCGACCAGAGGTATTCGGACATCTTCACGCCCCGGAACGACGCGGAGCCCGCGTCGGCGGAGCATGGCGACGATCTCACTCCTACGGGGAACCACGGGAGCGCGCCCGTATCCCCGAACGGGACGTCCTCCGCCGCGCACGACGCGTCCGCCACCACCTCCGGCGGCCTGGCCTCCTCAGACCGGCAGGCGACGCCGACCTCTTCCACGCCGCAGGAAGTGTCGTCCGCGGTCTCCCCGATCACGACCGCATCGGGCTCGGAGACCGACCTCGTGGCCCGCATCCGGGCCGCGTACGCCGACCTGGCCAGGGAGCCCGGCGCCTGGGTGAGCCTCACCAAGCTCCGCCCACTGCTCGGCGACGCACCGAGAGCGGACGTCGACGAGGCGCTCAGGCAGATGAATCGCATGCCGGACGTGAACATCGTTCCCGAGTCGAATCAGAAGGCTCTCACCCCTCAGGACCGGGACGCGGCGGTGAACATCGGCGACCAGGACAAGCACCTTCTCTGGATCGGCGCGCGATGACCGCCCGTGAATTGAGCGCCCTCAGCGCCCTCAGGTTCAACTACGCGCAGGTCCCGGACGACGTGTGGTGGCCCTCGCCCTTCCATGTGGAGAGCCTGCATCGCCGCACTACCCAGGTCCTCCTCACTGGCGTGACCGAGGCGAAGGACAGCCGCGATGCCAGCCCGATCGGCGTGGTGGTCCAGGGCCAACGCGGGACCGGCAAGACCCACCTGCTCGGTTGGTTACGGGAGCAGGTGCAGCACGACGGTGGATATTTCTTCCTGGTGGGTTTGCTCGACGCCAAGGGCTTCTGGGAAAGCGTGGTCGTGTCGATGCGCGACAGCCTTGCGCGCAAAAGCCAGGACGGAGAAAGCCAACTCACGACTTTCTTGGAGCGACTGGCGTCATTGATCGACGTGCCCTCACGGATGGCCCGTCGTGCGGTGGCCGGCAAGACCGCTCTGACCAAGGTGGCCCTCGACACCTTCATCGAAGCACTGCGCCGCTACGACGAGCAGGTCGGCCGGGACGCACGGGACACAGCGCGGGCCCTGGTACTCCTCGCCTCCGACGACCTGGCCGCACAGGACATCGGAGATTCCTTTCTGTCGTCCGCCCCAGAGGAGGAGCCGGGTGAGCGAGCGCAGTGGGGCATCCGGCAGATCCACAAATCGCCGGAAGAGATCGTGCGAGACATCTCACGCCTGCTCGCACTCACCGGACCGTCGGTTATCGCCGTCGACCAGATCGACGCGCTGATCGCCCAGTCGTCGCTCGCCACCTCCGAGGGCCAGGTGCTCGACCAGCGAGCGGCCCTCATTGTCGAACAGGTCGCCGGCGGCCTGATGGCCTTACGCGAGAACACCCGCCGGACGCTGACCGTGGTGTGCTGCATTCCGGCAACGTGGGCGCTAATCAAGAAGTTCGCCACCGACACCGTGCAGGATCGGTTTCGAGAGGCGCTACAGCTCATGACGATTCCCGACGTCGAGACCGGGCGGCTTCTGGTGGCGAAGCGGTTCGCGGTGCAATTCGGGGCGATAGATTTCGAGCCGCCGTATCCCACCTGGCCTGTCAGCCCGGAAGCGTTCGCGGACGCGCCCGATTACACCCCGCGCCAGTTGCTGATCAAAATCGACAACCACGTCCGGTCGTGCCTTCTGAACGACGAGGTCAGGGAGCTGGAGCACTTCGGCCGCGCACCCATCGTGGATCCGAAGCCGGACCCCGATCCGCCGGTGGACGTTCTCATGGCTCTGGACGCGCGGTTCGCGGAGCTGAGGAAGGTCGTGGACATCCGCACGGCGCAGTCGCCCGCGACGGAGGATGTGGCGATGCCCGCGCTCCTGTCGGCCGGGCTCACCGCCTGGATCGCGGGGCTCGGCGACGCCGGGCGGGAGTTCACCCAGGATCCCCCGCCGAGCTCGAAGCCTCCGCTGCACGCGCGCTTGCGCCGGACGCTGGACGAGAACACCGAGGACGAAGCGCACTGGGCCTTCCGCGCGATCGCCTCGGAGAACGCCATCGCGGCGCTGAACCGGCTTCGCAACGCCTGTGTGAAGGCGGGCCTGGACGCCGAGGTACCCAAGCGGCGGTTGTTCGTCCTGCGCAACGCCGCGTGGGCGAGCGGACCGCGCACCCGTGAGGCGCTCGCCGCATTCGAGCGGGCGGGCGGCAGGACCCTCGCCCTCGACACCGAGGACCTCAGGATGATGGCCGCGCTTCGGACCCTGATCGACGAGGATCCGCCCGGCCTGCGCGCCTGGCTCGCCTCCCGGAAACCGGCCTCGGACATCAAGCTGTTCAACGAGGCACTGGGGGACGCGTGGACCGTTCCGGATGGTCCCACCGCTGCCGCCACCGCCACCGCCGTCCCCGTGGTCCCCATGCTCGCCGCGCCGACGGTGACGACCGCCTCCGGGACGGCCCCGGCACCCTCTGGCACATCGGAACCGACAGGCACATCGGAACCCAGCGCTACGGCCCAAAGTGACCGGTCCGAGGGGGTCCCCCAGTCCGGCCGGACCGGGCAGGCCACCCAGTCCGGGCACCCCGGGCAGGCCACTCCGGAAGTCCACACTGGCCCGGACGCTCCCGAAGCGCCCGCCCCGCCGAGCGCCCTCTCCACCGCGCCCCCGCGTACGGCATCTGGCACGGCCACCGTGCCGTACGTCACGATCGCCAGGGCCACGGCCGGTGGCGCACCGATGCGCGTGGACCTTGAGGCACTCAGGAAGCACACCGCGATCTTCGCGGGATCCGGGTCGGGGAAGACGGTGCTCATCCGCCGCCTGATCGAGGAATGCGCGCTCCAGGGCGTGTCCGCGATCGTGCTCGATCCGAACAACGACCTGGCCCGCCTGGGCGACCCGTGGCCGGAGCATCCGCCGTACTGGGACGAAGGGGACGCGACACGGGCCGAGGACTACCTGGCGAACACCGACGTGGTGGTCTGGACCCCGCGCAGGAAGCTGGGCCGTCCGCTCAGCTTCCAGCCGCTGCCCGACTTCGCGAGCGTCGCCGACGACCCGGACGAGTTCGACGCGGCCCTGGACGTCGCGGTCGCCTCCATCGTGCCGCGCGCCAGGCTGGGCGCGAACACGCACAAGGCCCAGCGCGGCCAGGCCGTACTGCGGGAGACGCTCAGATACTACGGACGGCGGGGTTCGACCGGCATGAGAGGTCTCGTCGAGTTGCTGTCGGCGCTGCCCGAAGGAGTGAGCGAGCTCGACGGCGCGACGCGGATCGCGGCCGATCTGGCCCAGACCCTGACGGCCGCCATGGTCCTTGACCCGATGTTCGGCGGCCAGGGGACACCGGTGGACCCCGGCCTGCTGCTGACGCCCCCCGAAGGCAAGCGGGCCCGGATCTCCGTGATCAGTTTCGTCGGCCTGCAGGGCGACGAGCAACGGCAGAGCTTCGTCAACCAGCTCCAGATGGCACTGTTCGCCTGGATCAAGCGGAACCCGGCCGGCGACCGGCCGCTCGGCGGGCTGTTCGTGATGGACGAGGCGCAGACGTTCGCCCCCTCCAGCGTCCTGACCCCGTGCACGCGGAGCACGCTGGCGCTCGCGTCCCAGGCCCGCAAGTACGGCCTCGGCCTGGTGTTCGCCACCCAGGCGCCCAAGGGGCTGCACAACCAGATCCCCGGAAACGCGGCCACCCAGTTCTTCGGCCTGCTGAACAGCCCGGTCCAGATCGCCGCCGCGAAGGAGATCGCCCAGGCCAAGGGCAGCGGCGTGGACGAGATCTCGCGGCTCGGCTCCGGACAGTTCTACGCGGCCGCCGAGGGAGCGCCGTTCGTGAAGGTGCGGGTGCCGATGTGCCTGAGCCACCACCCCAGAGCCGCACTCACCACCGAGGAGGTGATCGAAAGGGCGAACGGCTCCCGCCGGCAGCTGACCGAACATTTGTGACGATCTTCCTCGGTTCGGAGCAACCTGACTATTGTGATCTCCACCTGTTCGAGGGGGAAGGCAGACCATGGCTACGGGTGGGTCCGACGCGTCTCTGGGCAGCCGGTACGTGCTTCTCGACGAGATCGGCGCCGGTGCCATGGGCACCGTCTGGCGAGCGCGGCACCGGGAGACCGGCGAGACCGTGGCCGTGAAGATGCTGCGCGACAGCCTCACCGGCGACCAGGACCTGGTCCTGCGGTTCGTGCAGGAACGCAACGTGATGCGGACCCTGCGCCATCCCAACATCGTCACCGTGCGCGACTTCGTCATCGAGGGAGAGCGCCTCGCCCTCGTGATGGACCTCGTCGAGGGCGGAGACCTCCGCACTCTGCTCCGCCAGTACGGCACGCTGCCGCCAGCCGAAGCGTCCCGGCTGATGGCCCAGGTCGCCGACGCGCTGGCGGCCGCGCACGCCGAGGGCGTCGTGCACCGCGACATCAAGCCCGGAAACATCCTGCTCGACGGGACCACCGGACAGGTACGGCTGACGGACTTCGGCGTGGCCCGCATCGTCCATGGCCCGGGTCTCACCCAGACCACCTCGATCATCGGCACGCCCGCGTACCTGCCTCCCGAGGTGGCCGACGGCAGCGCCCCCACCCCCGCGGTGGACGTGTACGCCGTCGGCCTGATCCTCTACGAGCTGCTCGCCGGACGCCCGCCGTTCGTCGGCGACCACCCCATGGCCCTGCTCAGGCAACACGCGACCGCCATGCCGCGGCGGCTGCCCGGCATGCCCGACGCCCTGTGGTCGGTCATCTGGGCCTGCGCCGCGAAGGATCCGGCCGAACGCCCCGCGATCGGGGACGTGGCGACGATGCTGCACCGGGCCACCCCCTCGCTGGCGGGGCTGCCCGCCCTGCCTCCGGTCGCTCGGGGGGAGGCCCCGTCCGTCACCTCCGAATCCCTCCCGTCCGCGGGCTTCCCCGTACAGGCCTCCCGTACGGACCCGGCCGCTGTGGACACCTCCCACCCCGCTGCCCGTACGGCCGACGCCCCGCGCGCGGACGGGATCTCCCCCGCCGGTCCGGATTCCCGTACCGGCGAGGGATCCCGGCCGGGCGAGGAGACCATGTCCTCGGCACTGCGCGGGCGCTCCCGGCGACGGCTGATCGTCACCGCTGCGACCGCCACGGCCCTCGGGCTCAGCGCGGCGGTGGTGACCGTCATCGCTCCATGGCGGGCCCCGGACGCCGGGGCCACGGGGAGTGCTGGCGAATCGACGGAATCGGGCGACAGAGCGCTCGGCGCGGCCGGGACCCCGACCCCTACCCCATCCGATTCGACGGAAGACTCGCCCACGCCGACCCCGAAGTCACGGCCCGCGCGAAGTCGTACTCCGGAACCGGCCGTCACCGAACCACCCACGCAGCCGAGCCCCACGAAACCCGCGACACGGCGTATCCGGACCCCCCAACCCCAGCGATCGGCGACCGTGGCGGCCGACCCGGAGGCGGACGAGAAGACCACCGTCGACGCCACGGGCCAGGACACCAAGCCGGACTGGCGATGCCGATCGTGGATCTCCACAGGCACCGGCACGGGCACGGAGATGTCGCCCTGCATGGCCATGGTGGGAGACGTCTTCTACCTGCTCGGGCGGATCAGAGGAGCCAGTTCGGTCCAGTCGGACATCCACATCCAGCTGTACGACACCGACGCCGACGTCAACGTCTCACAACCCTTCATCTGCTCGGGCGCCTCCCCCTCGAGCGACGGCGCGATCGTCACCTGCGGCCCGTTCACCACCAGGGCCCCGCGTACCGGAGCAAAGCACGACGTCCGCCAACGCTGGAGGAAAACCGGAACGGCCGCCTTCGGCGGCGGCGCGGAAAGCCCCTGGATCGCCTGGTAACCCCTGGATCGCCTGGCGAATCGCCCGTCCCACCGCCTCAAGCGCATGCGGTGATCGAGGCGTCGGCGGCGCCGCGGCTCAGAGCGAGAACGTCAGTAGGCCGGGCACTGCCGCTGTTCTGGCTGGGCCAACCTGAATGCATTCGCCGTATCCATGCCCGCATCGGAAGCGATCAGCAGGAGCTCCCCCGTTTTATCGGCTTTATCGGTCGCCCTGTACAGGCCGATGAGGTGACGGTCGATAGACCCTCTCGCCGAAAGCCTGAGATCATCCGAAGAACTCTCGATAACGACCGCCGCGTAATTCCCGCCCAACCCCGAGGCCAGGGTCCGCATTGTTTGTCGGTGGCATCGAGTAGGTTCCTGGGCCGTGCCGAAATCTGATCCGTCACCGGCTTCCGTCGTTCCGATGCGCGTGTCTCGCATCGTCATGACCCGTGAACTTAGCCTTCGCATCCGCGAATGGGCCAAGAACCAAGGACTCCCGGTGAGCGTACGGGGCCGCGTCGCCGGCCAGCTCATCGATGCGTTCTGGGCGGCCAATCCGGACGTACACGCGACAGCGCCCACGATCGACTTGGTGCGCGCCACCTCACGCACGCCTGGACGTGTCGGACCCGACGACTACGAATGGCAAGCCGAGAGCCCGCTCGGCCCCATCTACACGATCACCTTTGTCCGGGGCCTCAACGCCCAGCCCGGCACTCTCCATCCGTCTCTGAATCCCCGCTGAGCCCGCCGCTTCCGTCCGTTTCTGGCTCCCCGCCGAGCCGCCGGGACCGGAGCCGCTCGCACGGCGCTCGCGTGGTGTATCGATACCACCACCCCCTCTTGGCCTGGCACGGATCACATGGCGAACCGGGATCGCCGTCACCCTCCCCCAAAATGCACTTATTCACCAGATTTCTCGGGAGGGCTGTGACTCCAGATAAATGTGTCGGCGTCTTTTCCGGAGCCGTTCGGAGGGCGTTTTTGTCGGTGGCGGTTGTTAGCGTTGCGATGTGAATATCGAACGGCAGCCGATCCCCGACGGCCTGGGCGACATGCCCCCGGGCGTGGGATTGGCCGCCGTGCTGGACCGGATCGATATCGCCAGGCTGGACGGCTTCGACGCCGTGATCGTGATGCAAGCCTACGCCCGTCTCGAAGCGCACGTGCAGGCCCGGAAAGCCGTCGTGATGGCCGAAGTCGGCCTGTATGAGATTTCCGTCTCCGGCATGGAGAAAATGCCCGAGCCGGACAAGAATTCCCCCGACGAAGTGCGGGCGGCGTTGCGTCTCACCCGCCGCGCCGCTGAACGTGAATACGGTCTCGCCTATGACTTGAAAGTGCGGCTCCCGGCCGTGCGTGACGCCCTGTCGGCCGGTCTGCTCGATAAGGCGCGGGCGGTGGTGTTCTGCGACTGGCTGGAAGACGTCCCCATCGAACTCGCCCGAGCGGTCGCGGCTCATCTGCTGCCCAAGGCCGCGAAATGGACGACGAGTGAGCTGCGGGAGAAGATCAAGAAACTGTTGATCGCCGCCGACCCGACCTGGGCGCGCCGTAAGTATGAGCGGGCTGTTCACCAGCGGCGGGTGATCGGGGTACGGCATGCCGACGGCTCGGCGAGCATCACCGGCCAGCAGTTGCCGGTGGATCAGGCGGCGGCCGCGATCGCCCGGGTGGATGCCATCGCGGTGCGGGCGAAGAAGACCGGCCTGCACGCCCCGATCGACCAGGTACGGGCGGATGTGTTCCTGGGCCTGCTGGACGGCAGCATGTCCGGCCTGAACGACGATCAGATCATCGCCGTCCTGTTCGACAACGCCGCCCGCACACGGGCTGGTGACGAGGATGACTACGACAACCAACTCTCCGACAGCCCCTTCGACGTCACCGACCTCGACGACAGCACCGACGTCCATGACGGGGACAGCATCGGCATCCATCACGAGGACGGCGCCGACCGGGACGCCGAGAAGACCCGGCGCTCCGACAGCCTCCACGACGTCCAGCACGCCAACGGCGAGAAGGACGGCGAGGTTGACGACACCGTCACCGGAGCGGGCCCTTACGGCTCTGCCGATCACGGCGACGGCACCGACCCCTATGACGCCACCGACGCCAGCGCGACCCCCGCCGATCCATTCGACCATGGCGACGGCATCGATACGTGTGACCCGGACGGCTCGGGTGGCGGCGACCTCGGCCACACCGACACAAGCGCGACCTCCTCCGGTCCCGCCGATCACGGCAACCGCATCGGTGTGTTTGACGAGTGCGGCGCCGGCGGCGGCGACCTCGGCCCCAATGCGAGCGTCAAAGATCCCCTCGGGGGTAGCGACGCCCCTGGTTTCGAGGCGAGTGCCCGCAGTCCCGTCGACAACGGCAGCGACGTCTGCACCCCCGAGCCGGGCGACAGCGAGCCTGACGCGGGTCCGCCCGGCCCTGACTCCGGCCCCGATCCCGATCCCGATCCCGATCCTGGTCCTGGTCCTGGTCCTGGTCCTGGTCCTGGTCCTGGTCCTGGTCCTGGCGATGGTGGCCCCGCCGGTCCCGCCCCGGGGTCCGATCCCGACCCCGACCCCGATCCCGATCCCGATCCTGGTCCTGGTCCTGGTCCTGGTCCTGGCGATGGTGGCCCCGCCGGTCCCGCCCCAGGGTCCGATCCCGACACTGGCCCCGGCTCTGGGGACGAGTCCAACGCTGCCCCTGCTTCTGGGACCGGTAGCAGCAACCTGCAGACGGGCCTGGCAGGCGCGGGCACCATGACGGGAAGCACGGAGAACGAGAACGGGACTGCGGTCGGCGTAGCCGGCGCGGTGGGGGTGGTCGGGTTCGCGGCCGGTGAGCTACGGGTCCAGGTCTCCACCCTGATGCACCTGGACGACCTGCCCGCCGAACTCTCCGGATGGGGACCCATCCACGCCCAACTCGCACGAAAACTCGCCAAACGACAGATCGGCGGCGAGTGGCGGTTCGCCATCTGCGACGAGGACGGCCAACTCCTGCACGCCGGGATCACCCGACGCCGCCCCACAGGATGGCCCCGCCACCCCACACCCGCCCCTGCGCCCCGCTCGGCCGATCCAGCACCCACCCCTCCATCCCATCCGGCCGGACCGGGCACCTCTTCCGCATCTCGCCCGGCTGATCCACCGTCCCCACCTCCATTCCGTCCGGCTGATCCACCGTCCCCACCTCTATTCCGTCCGGCTGATCCGGGTCCTGCTTCTGCTTCCTGCCCGACTGCCAACCGCGAGCGGGAGTCCGATCCTTTTTCGGCTTCCAGCCCTCCGGCCGTGGGTGGTTGTTCAGGGGCGATCGGGAGAAGGGCGGTCCCTGCCCGCAAGCCGGACACCGAACCGGAAACGGATCTTCGCGGGAGATCCGCATCGACTCGCCGTCGCGGGATCGTCGAGCTCCAGCTCCCGCTGTCGCTGCTGCGCGAGCTGTACGCCGACATCTACGCCCAGGGCGGCTGGGCCGGTGTCATCGCCGACATCATGCGCCAATACGGCCAAGCCACCGGGCAGGACTCCCACTCCCTATCCAGCCCTCGAAACGGCCACGGCAACGGCAACGGCAACGGCAACGGAAGCGTCCACGGCGATGGAAACGCCGACGGCAGCGGAAGCCTCCACGGCGATGGTGATGATGGCGGCGGCGGTGGTGGTGATGGCGGCGGGGGCGACAGCGGCGGTGAGAGCGCGAGTGTCACCCCGGCCGCCGAAGGCGGCAGCACCAGCGGCCTCGGCGCTGCCCAGTTCGCTGACGCCCGGTCCGCTGATCCTGGAGCTCGCGGTGCTACAGCTCGCGATGTTACGGCTCGCGACGTTACGGATCATGGTGCTACAGCCCATGCTGCGCGGGATACGGTCACCGGCGGCGAGAAGGCTGCTGGGGATGAGCGGCGGCGGTTCCCCACAGCAGGGCTGCGGCGACGGATCGAGATCCGCGACAGGGTCTGCTCCCATCCCGGATGCCGAGCACCAGCCGCCCGGTCGGAGATGGACCACACCCGCCAATACGCCCACGGCGGCCCCACCACCGAACACAACCTCGCCACCGCGTGCGCGCACGACCACGACCTGCGCGACAACGGCTGGCAGGTCATCCAGACCAGCCCCGGACATGTGACCTGGATCAGCCGGACCGGCCACCGCTACCCGGCCGAGCCGCCACCGATCATCGAACCCATGCCCGAACCCTTCGCCCCCAACGGCTGGACCGGCCCCAACGAGCGCAGAGCGGCCAACACCCACCCGGCGAGCGGGCCCAAGGCGTGCGGATGCGAGGTACGTGCCACGGCAAACGGGGCCCAGACATGCGGTTCCGAGACATGCGGTTCCGAGACAGGCAGTTCCGAGACAGGCGGTTCCGAGGCGGACGGCTCCGAGACAATAGGACCCGAGGCAAGCTCGTCCACAGCGAGTAGGCCCAAGCCCGGCTCGTCCACAGAGAGCGGGGTCGAGTCCGGCTCGTCCACAGCGGGCGGGGTCGAGCCCGGCTCGTTCACAGCGAGCGAGCCCGAGACAGGCGAGCCTGAGACAAGAGGACCCGAGGCACACGTGCCCACGGCGGGTGGGTCGCAGGCGGGTGCGTCCACAACGGATGGCAGCGGTGCGGGGGGACGGGTGGTCGGCACGCCAGACCTCTCAACCGCTGGCCATGACGGGGACGACGGGGACAGTGAGGGCGGCCGCCAGGTCGGCAGGAGGATCGCTGGCGGGGGCGGCGGCCACGTCGGCAGGGAGATCGGCAGCGGGATCGGCAGCGAGGTCGGCGGCGGAGGCCGCAGGGAGATCGTGAGCGGGTTCGGAGGCGAAAGCGGAGCACACGGGCTTGCGGTCAGCGGGTACGGCGCGGGCAGCATCACCGACCCCGCCAATGACGAACTCCCGTTCCTGCCGACATGGACCTACGAACCCGCCTGGTGGGACGCACCCGTCAAACCCGTCCTCACATCGCACGACGCGTCCCCTGTAGGGTCCCCCAGCCCATTACCCGACCTGCGACCCGGACCGGCACCCGGACCGGACGAGGACGTCCCTCCCTTCTAGGGAAGAATCTTGCGGAGTTCAGCCATGCGAGATCGGCACGTCCAGACAGCCGCATACTCCCGCCGCCTCGGGCTCCGCAATGATCTTGGCTACCGTAGTCCGGACGAGTATGGGGACGGCCTCCCGGCCCGACCGCCCCAACAGGGTGTCCGACAGCAAGGAACAAGCTCACCAACGCGGCAATGCGCGGGTTCCGTCGGAAATGGCCGAAGAGCTGGGCACGGCCGAGCAGCTCCGCTGATCGTGGGTCGCGCCACCTCAACGGAGGCCACTGCATCGCCCACCACCGAACAGAACCTCGTCGCCGCGTGCGCGCACGACCATGACCTGCGTGACAACGGCTCAGACGTCCTTCGTGGGAGAGCCTCCACTGGTAGCCGCGTCGCTGCCGGGGGCCCTGCACGGCCCCCGGTGGCACCCACGGCTGGATCACGGCGGACACTGCCGCCCGCCAGCGGATGGCGCGGGCTCGAGCGCCGCGACCGAATCAGGGATACGGCGGGAGAGGGTGGCGCGGAGGCGGGGGGTTGTGGAGGCCGGCGTAAGACCGTGCCAGCAACCACCGCGCCCGCGCAACGCCGCGGCAGCGGCTCGCACCGGAGGCCCGCTATCACGGCCGGCCGGAACAACCCCCCGTCGCAGCGCCTACGGACACCGGCCACCGCCGTCCCAGAGACATCGCCTTCATGGGGCTCCCGTGTCCATCGCCCTGTTCAACCTCACGGACGTCGACCCGCGCACCGTGTACGGGCCATCAACCAGCGCAGATCCAGGAGCATCGACCACTCACCCCGAAAGCCGCAAAATCACGAGCGACAGCAACCAATGCCCGAACGTGACCCCGACCACGAGCGCGATACCGGGAACGCGGGCGGCCCGCGATGACGGGAACGGGTGGCCACGCGGCCCAACTCATCCCGATCCAGCCCAACCAATCCAGACATCCGAAGACATCGGGAGACATCCGGAGACATGCAGTGAGATCCGGAGGCAATCCCCATGCATCCAATGCATCCATACGACACCGGTACGGTGGATCTTCGCTCTTGATGATCTTAGAATGACAACCTAAGGTTGTCAGTCATGGAGCCATCTGAATTACTCTCGCGGGCGCGGTCACGGTCGCTCGACCCTGCGGACCCCCTCGAGACCCTCGCGGCCGCGATCACGCTGAGCGCCGAGCTGAGCCGTGACACGGACGCCCTGCTCGATCTCGCCGTACGCGAGGCCCGAGAGGCCGGAGCCTCCTGGACGGTGATCGGAGAGCGCTTCGGCTTCTCGAAGCAGGCCGCCAGGAAGCGTTTCACCCCGCCCTTCGCCGGCCGCCATCTGGCGAACCGCCGCAAGAAGCGCGACGCGGCCTGCTCCTTCTGCCGTCAGACGCCCGGGCCACGCATTCAGATGGTGCACGGCGAGGCGGGCCGGATCTGCGGCGCCTGCGTGTCACTGGCCAGCGACATCGTGGCCGATCTCATCAAGCGCCGATAACCGGCGTCGAACGTCGGCGCAGACCCCAGCAGACCCCAGCAGACCCCAGAGCAAACCCCCGGCAGAACCTCAGAGCCGCCCCCGGAGTCGAACCCCGATCCGCACTCCGGGGCCCGACTCCGAGAGCCGGTGACAAGAAACACGAGCAGCGGACACGGAGTCCGATCAGGTCACGGCCAGCCGCTGCTGATAGCGCTCGTCCCGCCACAGTTCCTTGTCGAGCACCTCGGCCAGAGTCGCGGCGGCGTCGTACACGTCGACGTAGCGCAGGTACAGCGGCGCGAAGCCGAACCTCATGATGTCCGGCTCCCGGTAGTCGCCCACGACTCCGCGGTCGATGAGCGCGCGAATCACCGGGTAGCCGTCGGCGTGCCGGTAGCTCACCTGGCTGCCACGCTGGGCCGGGTCACGCGGGGTGGCGAGGACCAGGTCGGGCCTGAGTTCGTCGACCAGGTCGATGAACAGCGTGGTCAGGGCCACGCTCTTGGCCCTGACCTGCGCCATGTCGACGGTGTCCCAGATGTCGAGCGAGGCGTTCAGCGCACTGTAGGCGAGCACCGGCGGGCTGCCGGTGGCGAACCGCCGTACTCCGTCGGCGGGCCGGTAGTTCGGCTCGAAGGCGAACGGCGCGGCGTGCCCGTGCCACCCGGAAATGACGTTGTGCGCGGCGTCCTGGTGACGGTCGGCCACATACAGGTACGCGGGGGCGCCAGGGCCTCCGTTGAGGTACTTGTACGTGCAGCCGATGGCGAAATCCACGTCGGCCGCACGCAGGTCGACGGTGACGGCGCCCGCGCTGTGGCAGAGGTCCCAGATCATGATGGCCCCGGCGGCGTGCACCTGGGCGGTCACCGCGTCCATGTCGCGAAGGGCGCCGGTCCGATAGTCCACGTGGCTGAGCAGGACCGCCGCCACGTCGTCGTCCAGCGCCTCGTCGAGGGAGCCGATGTCCCTGATCTCGTACGCGCCGAGAGCCTTGGCGACCCCTTCGACGACGTACCGGTCCGTGGGGAAGTTCTCCAGGTCCGAGACGATCACCCGCCGTCCGGGGCGGAGCGGCAGCGCGGCGGCCATCACCTTGAAGATGTTCGTGGATGTGGAGTCCCCGGCGAGGACCTCCCCGGGGCCCGCGCCGATCAGCGGCGCCAGCCGGTCGCCGGTGGACTGCGGAAGATCCCACCAGCCCGCGGTGTTCCAGCTCGCGCCGAGGTCACGGCCCCATTCGGTCTCCACGGTGTGCGCCACCTTGGCCGCCGTACGCCGCGGCAGCGCGCCCAGGGAGTTGCCGAGCAGGTACGTGGTCCCGCTGGGCAGGGAGAACTCGTCCCGCAGGTCCCGCAGCGGGTCCTCGGTGTCGAGGGCGTAACAGTCGGCACGGCTGATGGCCACGATCAGAACTCCTTCGTTTGGTCGTCATTTCCTGAAATACCGCCAAATGGGCGGTTGCACACAACCAGCCGTCATCCGACCTCCGGGTAGCCGGGTCGCCACCTTCCCATCACCACCCGCAGAATGTCCGTCATGTGGCTCGTGTGGCGTATGTGGGGTCATGTCATCATGGCCGCCGTACTGGCGGTCCCGGTCACGCTGCTCGCGGCCCACCTGCTGGCCCGCCGGAGAGCGGCCCGCGGCCATCCCCATCCCGCTCGTACGGCCTACGCGGACGTCCTCATGATCGCCGGAACGGTCCCCTGGCTGTGGATGATCCTCACCCCGGGACACAACACCGAGGGGATCAACCTCGTCCCCTTCCGCGACCTCGCCGCGGTCTTCCAGGCACCCGCCGAAACCGTGATCGTGCAGGTCGGGGGCAATCTCCTGGTGTTCGCGGCGCTCGGCGCGCTGCTTCCCGTCAGGTCCGCGCGGTTCGCCCGGCTCTGGACCGTGGCGCTCGTCGCCGCCGCCGCCTCGGCCACCGTCGAGGCCCTCCAGTACGGCCTGCACCTCGACCGGGTGTCATCGGTCGACGACGTACTGCTCAACACGGCGGGAGCCGTCCTCGCCGCGATCATGACGCAGCGTTGGCACGCGAGCCGGATAGCGGCCGGGAGCGTTCCACAGTAACGGACCGCGATAATCCCTCGAGATCGTCACATGGGCACGATCCACTCAAAATAAGCACGGGACCAACGTCATTCCCTGTGCGATCGTGGACAAGACGGGGCAAGTTCTCTGGAGACGCTAACCCCCCGTTGGTGACAGAGGGTGATCAAACGTGACGGAATCCTCCCCGGTACACGAACTCCCGATCTACCGGCGCATCGCCGACAGGCTACGCGGCGAGATCCTGTCGGGTGAGCTGCACGACGGAGATCGGCTACCGGGAGAGAACGCACTCATGGCCGAGTACGGCATCGCGCGGGCCACGGCCCGCCAAGCCCTCGCCGTGCTCATCAACGAGGGCCTGGCCGTGCCCCGGCGCGGCTCCGGCGTGTACGTACGGTTGTTTCGCCCGATCCGGAGGCATGGCTCCCGGCGGCTCTCCCGCGAGCAGTGGGGGCAGGGCCGCGCCGTCTGGGACGCCGACGCCCGTGGCCGCGCCTACACGGTCGATCAGGTCCAGATCCAACGGGAACAGGCGAGCGAGGAGGTAGGACACATACTCGACAGTGACGAGGTGTGGGTGCGGCGCCGCCGCTATCTCGTGGACGACCGGCCCGTCCAGCTCGCCGCCTCGTACTTCCCGGCCGAACTGGTCGAGGGTACGGCGGTCGTGCTCCCCGACACCGGCCCGGGCGGCGTGTACGCCCGGCTGGGCGATCTCGGCCACCCTCCGGCGCACTTCACCGAGGAGGTCCGGGCCAGGATGCCCCACCCGCGCGAGGCGGAACTACTCGGTCTGCCCGCGGGCACGCCCGTCATCTCCATCGGCCGTACGGCCTACACGGCGGAGGGCCGTCCGGTCGAGCACAACGAGATGGTCCTCGACGCCGCCTCGTACGTCCTCCAGTACGACTTCGACGCATAGGTCAAGCAAGTGACGTTGACCTGACTGTCCCGATCATTGATTTCTCTAGAGATGTCCCGCACCTTGAGTGGGAGAGGTCAAGAAGCCGCCTCCGGCGCGAGCCGGAAGCGGCAGACCCCGGCCACGAGTGCGGAAGCCTCCGACCCTATCGGGGGCGGGGGCTTCCGCCTCCATGATCCCCCGTGGGGGCGTCGCCACTGGTGCCATCCCAACGGCGCCTCCACGGGCACCAACCGTGCCACCGCCGGCGGCTGCTACTGCCGGTGGGAGGGCTGGCCGTTCTGCTCGTTCTGGACCCGGACAACGGTGACGTCCGTGGTGACGTCCGTGTCCTCGACGTGCTGCTCCGGGCCACCCTCCGCCTGGACCGTCACGTCCTCCACGATGACCCGGATGTCCTCGTCGTCCTCGGCCGCGGGCTCGGCCGGGGCGAGTTCGAGCTGCTGGGCCGGCGGAGCCGGCGGCAGCACCGCCGCCTCGTCGATCAGCGCGCCCGCCGCACTCTCCCTGTGGAGCAGGTCGCCCAGGACCGACCCGATCTCGCCCAGCCTGCGCATGACCTCGGTGTGAGTGTCCGTGAGATAGGCGACCCGGCGGCCGGTGTGCTCGTCCAGCGCCGCGACCCGCTGCTGGGCGGCGGTGAGCGTCGAGTGCGCCTCGGCACGGGCGTCTCCGACCAGCTTCTCCGCCTCGAGGCGGGCGACCGTGAGCTGCCTGTCGGCCTCGGCGCGGGCGGCGCGGAGGGTGTCCTCGGCCTCGGCGCGCGCCGTGCCCAGGGTCTCCTCGGCGTCGGAGCCCGCCTGCGCGAGCAGGCGCTCGGCGGCGCTGGTGGCGTCGGCGACGCGGCGCTCGGCCTCCTCCTGGGCGGCGGCCCTGATCGAGTCGGCCTGCTCACGCGCGGCCGTGACCATCCGGTCGGACTCGGCCGCGGCCTGGTCGACCAACCTGTGGGCCTCGGACTGGGACGCCTCCTTGTTGGCCGCCGCCTCCTCGTGCGCCAGCTTGAGGATCTGGCTCAGCCGCTCACCCAGCTCATCGGGGTTCTGCGGGGCCTCAGACAGCCTGCGGCGCGCTTCGGACAGCTCGAGACGGCCCTGCTCGGCCTGGTCGATCGTCCGAGCCAGCCGCTCCTCCAGGTCTCTGATCTGGTTCCGGGTCCTGATCATGTAGTCATGGACCTGCCGACGGCTGTATCCACGCATCACGACTTCGAAGGAGTCGTCGCTCAAGAGGTCGGGGAAGTTCTCGGTCTGATTCGTCATGACAAGCCCTGGGTTTGGAATTGAGGCGGTAACGCACGTCAGGACATGACTCTGCTGCCATCCGCCCTACCTCGCAACCCGAACGCCCGAGCTCCTGCCGAAAAGCGACCCTCCGCGCCGGGCACGCGAGGGCGTTCGTGGAATCATGACGGCATGCCGTACATCGCTGCTCTGGACGACGACGCCACCCCCGACCTGCACCCCGAGTCCTGGGTCGCGCCCGGCGCGGTGATCGTCGGTCGCGTACGGCTCGGCCGCGGGTCGAGCGTCTGGTACGGCTCGGTCCTGCGCGGCGACGACGAGCGGATCGAGGTCGGCGCCGAATGCAACATCCAGGACCTGTGCTGCCTGCACGCCGATCCGGGCCAGCCCGCGCTCCTGGAGGACAGGGTGAGCCTCGGGCACAAGGCGATGGTGCACGGCGCCCACGTGGAGACGGGCGCGCTGGTCGGCATCGGGGCCGTCGTCCTCGGTGGCGCGCGGATCGGCGCGGGCACGCTGATCGCCGCGGGTGCGGTGGTCACGCCGGGGGCGAGGATCCCCGCAGGAGTGCTGGTCGCGGGCGTGCCCGGCCGGGTGGTCCGTGAGCTGACCGACACCGACCGCGCCTCGTTCGCCCGTACGCCTGACAACTACATGGCCAAGGCGCGCCGCCACGCCTCGGCCGCCCGGCTCACCGCGGGGTGACGGCGAACGCCTCCGTGATCAGCTGCGTGAACGTCTGCACGAACGTCTGGGCGAAGTTCCCCTCGAAGGTTCCGGTGAACGTGCCGGCCAGCGGCCGGTGGTCCGAGAGCTCCGGCTGGGTGTCGATCACTTCGGCGCCGGCGTTCCGGTAGGCCGACTGCGTCGCGAAGATGTAGTCGATCTTCCGGCCGCCCCTGGTCGTGGGGGTTCCCCCCCGGTGCAGGCGGTCCGCGAGTCCGGCGTCGACCTCCGTGTAGTTCCCCGTTCCCAGCCCGGATCCGTACAGCGGGGTCAGCTCGACGTGCTCCGGCTTGCGGTTGAAGTCGCCGCCGAGGATGACCGGGGTGTCACCCGCCCAGTCGGTGATCTTCCCGGTGACCTGCTGCGGGGTCTCCAGGGCCGAGATGTGCGTCACGCAGCCGACGGCGTACTCCATGCCGACCAGGGAGCGCGCGCACAGCACTCCGCGCCGGTGCAGGGACGCGGCGGGGTCGCCGAACGGGTTGTCGACGACGAGCCGCCGCCGGAGCGGCGAGCCCACGACACCGTTCTTGAAGGCCAGCGCGATGCCGGCGGTCCTGCCGTTCGGCGCCGCGAGATCGTCGGTCATGTCACCCCAGATCCGGGGACAGGTGGCCGATCTGCCGAGGCCGTACCAGACGAAGTCGTAGTCCGGGAGCTGCTGCCGCAGCAGGCCGACCTGGGCGTAGCACATCTCGGTGAAGGACGCCACGTCCACGTCCCTGCTCCTGATCAGTGAGGAGACCTGAGGTGCCCAGATCCTCCGCCGCTCCGGTGTGAGGTCCTCCGCGCAGGTGTTCCGCTTGTTGTTGCCTCCGCACAGGTTGAAGGTGAGCACGTTCACCCGGTAGGTCAGCGTCGCGTCGGCGACCGCCGCCCCACCTGGGCCGACGAGCGGTGAGGCGAGCAGAACACCGGAGACCAGAACCCTCGCCATGCCGCAGCGGCTCGTACCGATCATCTCTCACTCTCCACAATCGCTTGATTACTTAGAGTAGCAAACGTGATCATACTAGCGAGACAGGGATAGATTGCGGCAAAAAGGACTTCTTATCCCACCCAGGCACCGGTGGTGAAATTTCCCACATTGATGGCCATGATCGGTGCGGCCACCGACAGGTACGCCATGAACACCCAGGGACGGCGCGATCCCACGATGCCGACCGAGAGATAGAGCGGCCACCACAGCAGCGACGCCCGGCCGACGGACATGTAGAACGACGACATCGCCAGCAGCGCCACCGCCTGAGGCGCGAGATAGGCGAAGTCGGCCCACCGGCGGCGGACCAGCCGCCAGACGATGAGCGCCACGAGCACACCCGCGGCCAGCATCTCCTCCTGGTACGACGTGCGCAGCGCGACCTCGTCGACCGACCTGTTCCAGGTGTTGAGCAGCACCGTCCAGGGCAGCTCGGGGAACCGTCCCCAGTACTGCGCCTCGGCCGCCTTCCACGCCATGAGGTCGCCCGTACGGTTCCAGAGATAGAGCATGTAGGCCAGCACCGGCAGGCCGGGCAGCGCGAGCCAGGCCACCTTGCGCCACTGCCTGCCGTTCTCCGCGACCAGGAACATGACGGCCAGGCCGAGAGCGAGGAAGAGCCCGGAGACCCGGATCGAGGACGCCAGCGCCGCGCAGACGGAGGCGGCGGCCCAGCGCCCCCGGCGCGCGAGCAGCCACGCGGGGATCGCCAGCGCGAGGAACGGCGCCTCGGAGTATCCCGCCAGCAGGAACACCGCGAACGGGCTGAGGAAGAACGCCAGGACCGTCCAGGTGCCCGTGCCCTCCCGGTAGGAGTCGCTCAGCCGGGACAGCGCCACCGCGACGACCGCGCTCGCCACGAGCGAGACCAGGACGATGGACAGGCTCCAGTCGGGGATCAGCCAGTGCAGGTCGCGCAGCAGCAACGGCAGCCCCGGGAAGAACGCCACCAGCTTCGGCGCGTCCGTCATCTCCGGCGCGCCGTCGTAGCCGTACTGCGCGATGGCGATGAAGTTGTCCGCGTCCCAGGGCGTGAGCCGGTCGAGCAGGGGCGCCTCCGTACGGCCCGGCGCCGCGAGCACCATGTAGATGTACGTGGCGACGTGCCAGAAGAACCAGATCAGCAGGGCCGTCCGGTCGGCGGGCCGGCCGAGGAACCGGCGGAACCCGCCGAACCGCGTCCCGCCCGGCACCGGGTCGGATTCCGGCACGGCTTCCGCCTGCTGAATGTCCGTCACGTTGACCAATGGAAGTACGTCGGGACCGTCCGCGCAAAGGGAATGGCGGACGGAAACCACGCAGCCCCTCGAAACCAAGGTCATTTACCCAGGTCATCCCGTTTTCCGGGCTGAAACTTTCACGTCGTCCCGTCACCGGCGGGATCTACCATTGCCGGGTGCACTGGGACGGCTTCACGGCGATCGAGCGGGACGTCCGCGCCATGGTCGCCGATCCACGCTGGGCGGCGCTGCCCGTCCCCGCGCGCGCCCAGGCGATGGCGCGGCGGGCCCTGATGACCCCGGACGGCGCGTGCTGGTTGTTCGGCGCGCACGCCCGGTGGTACCGGCTGGACCGCGTGGACGGCCGGTGGCATCTGTCGGCGCCTCCGGGGTCACCGGTGGTTCGCTCGGCCGCCCGCCCGCCGCACACGGCGATGGGGATCCCCCATCTCCTCATCCCCGCCGGGCCCGACTTCGCGGTGGAGCGCGGCTCCACACAGGCGTTCGTCGGGCCGGACGTGCCCGAGGGCGTCACCGAGCGGATCAGGGCCCTGGTGGTGGCGCACCGCCGGAGACACCGGGATGACTTCCCGCTGCCCGAGAGCTGCTTCCGCGACGTCTTCGCGGCGGACGTGCCCGGCACGGTGGCCGCCGTGTGGGGCACCATCATGTGGTGCGCGTACGCGCCCGCCTTCGACGGCAACGAGGTGCTGCTGTCGCTGTTCGGCGAATTCCTGGCCCGGCCGCTGCCCGGAGACGACTGGGTGCGATGGCTCCCGCCGGTCCCCCTGGACGCCCTCGTGACGCTCTACACGGAGCGGATGCTCGCCCGGCCAGGCGAGGCCGGAGCGCGGCTGGCGGGGCGGATGGCCGGGCTCGTCACCGAGACCGCCACGGCGCTCCGCGCCGACCCCCGGTTCCGGCCCAGAGCCGACGCGCTCCTGGCCATGGCCGGTCCTGCCGCCGCCCGGCCGTGGCTGGACGAGCCCGCAGCGCGGGCCGGTGCCGTACGGCAGGCATGGCTGGCGCGGTGCCCCCCGCATCTGGTCATGGCGACCCTGGCCGAGACGTCCCCGGGCGAGCATTTCCGGCACACGCTCTACGACCTGGTCGAGGCGCTGGGCCATGTGGCCGCGACGGGGGCCGACCCGAGGGCGGTGGCCGCTTCTCTGCTCGCCGCCGACGTCGCGGTCGTGTCCCCGGGCGTGGTGGCCGCGCTCTATCCGTGGCTGGACGACGAGATGCGCCGCTCGTTGTACGTGGCGCTCACCGATCCCGCCCATCCGCTGCGCGGCTGCTGGCCCGCCTCCGGCGAGTTGCCCGCCGCCCTGCTGCCCTCCGGGAGGGACGAGGCCGCCGCCCTGCTCGGAGCGGCGTACGCCACCGGGCTGGCGTGGTGCCGGCTGACGGGCACGGCCCCGCCGCCGCGGGGATTCCCGGTATCCTCGGCGGTCGTCGCGTGCCTCATGCACCAGCGGGACGACGCCGTTCCCGAGCTCTCGGTGACCGATGAATTCGACGATCAGTCATCGTCCGGGTGGCTCTTTCACAGGTGACGCTTTCTTCACCTGAATCCCAGGAAGACGCAATAACCTCTGCTTTTACCAAAGGGTGCGGACGCCTTCCCGAAATTAACCGAATTGTGATCTCAGATTCTGGGAAATGGTTAGTGGTAGGGGGCGGGCCAGCCCTCAGGAATGGTCCCGATGGGCCATGTCGGGGAAAGGCGGCCAGACGTAACCTCGTGATGGGTGTGGGCTGCAGAAGGAAGGACGACGCGGTGGGGCACGACGACCTGGACTCTCGGGTCCACGACCGTGTCGCGTTGGACGAGATCGCGCTCTATGCGGAGGTGCTGGAGGCCGTCAACTTCAGCGATGACCGACTGACCTTGGACGAACTCGACAACGCGCTCGGATTGGGAACTTCGGCGAGTCGCTGAAGGCATTCACGAGAAACGGTCCCGGACTCCGGCAACGGGGTCCGGGATTGCTTTTCCGGGACTAGTCAACCAGCCCCCACCGCTCAGGAGCGTACGAGCCGGGCGATGGCCGCCGACGCTTCCTTGATCTTCTCATCTGCCGCGGGACCGCCCTCGCTCACCGCGTGGGCGACGCAGTGCGCGATGTGGTCCTCAAGCAGCCCGAGAGCCACCGCCTGAAGCGCACGGGTCGCCGCCGACACCTGAGTGAGAACGTCGATGCAGTACGCGTCCTCGTCGACCATCCGATGCAGCCCCCGGATCTGCCCCTCGATCCGGCGCAGCCGCTTGAGATACGCCTGCTTGTCACCGCTGTACCCATGCATGACCTCACGTTACCCGTTTTGGGTATGAACGCCAGTCACTCCCGTGATCGCAGGCCGTACATGAGTTCCTGCCATCGGGCGGCCACCACGCCGGCGGCGTGGCCCGCGGCGGACTGGATCGCCCCGGCGGCCAGAGCCGTACGCCGGCGGTCGTCGTCCACCAGCCCGAGCAGGGCGGTGGCGTACGCCTCGACCTCGTCCCCGCCCTCGGGCACCAGCACGCTGTCGTGGCCGGGACGGACGAACTCCGCCGGACCGCGCGCCCCGTCGAACCCGACGATCGGGACCCCGCAGCTCAGCGCCTCGACCACGCTCATGCCGGGCGCCTCGTGCCGGGACGGCACCGCGACGATGGACGCCTTGGCGAACTCCCCGGGAAGGTCGGACGTCGTGCCCATGAAGTAGACGTGGTTGTGCAGGTCGAGCTCGCGGACCAGCGCGCGCAGCCGCTTCTCCTCCGGGCCCGTGCCGTACAGGCGAAGCCGCCAGTCGGGCCGCTTGTCCGCGACGACGGCGAAGGCGCGGATCAACCGGTTGTACGCCTTGACCGGCACGAGCCGGCCCCCGGCGCTGACGATGCGGTTGTCCATGCGGGACCTGGGCCACGGCCCGGCGGGCAACGCGTCCGGGATGGCGTGCACCGAGAGCTCGTCGTCGAGGAGGCGTGCCCAGTCCTCCCGCGCGCTCGCGGTACTCGTCACGACCGCGTCGAGGCGGGGATAGAAGCGGCGGACGGGACCGGGCACCGCGGGACGCGACCACTCCTTGGCGATCCGCACCACCTCGCGCGGCGCGTAGCGTGCCGACTGGACGCTGAGGCTCGGCCTGGCCGTGATCAGCACGTCCGTGCGCAGCCCGCGCAGCATGCGCCAGAGGGCGACCTCCGTGCGGACCTGGCCCGACGGCAGCAGGTGGCGCACACCCGGACGCGAGTCCACCAGCCAGCGCATGGAGATTCGCGGATCGACGGGGAAGAACGGCGTCTCCCTGGTCCGCTTGACGCTCACGATCTCGACCTCGTTGCGCGAGGCGAGCCCCGCCGCGAGGTTCAGCGTGGCCCGGACGTCACCGCGCATCCCGTACGCCGAGGGAAGCAGGAAGGAGATCTTCACGCGCCGACCTCCAGGCGCAGCTCGTCATCCGAGGTGAAGGTGGGGGTGACCGGGACACCGTCGACCAGCACGCGGGGGTAGTGCACCCTGCGGCGTTTGCCCTCGACGTCGTCGATCCTGGCGCCCAGCGGCAACCAGCCGTCGATGCCGTCGACCTCCAGGGCCGGCTGCCAGACCCCCTCCTGGTCGGGCGCGGCCGCGAGAACGTCGCACAGCGAAAGCGCCGCGTGGAAGCGCACGCCCTGGACCGTGGCGGCGACCGTCACGGTCGCGTCGGGGTCGCCGCAGCGCAACGTGAGCGTGGCCTCGCGGTGCCGGTCGTCGTCGTCGAGCCCCGTGTAGGCCAGCAGGCCGGTGACCTCGAAGCGTCCCTCGCGGAACCACACCGCCCGGACGTCGGCGACCGGCGCGGCTTCGTCGATCTTGACGGCGAGAAAGCCGTTGCGGGTCCGGTAGGCGCGGTAGGCCAGGGTGCGCCGTCCCAGCGCGTACGCGTCCAGCCGGTCGAGCGAGAAGCCGGGGTCGATGCTGCGCATCCGCACCCGGGGACCGTCCTGCTGGAGATAGGCGTCCCAGCGTCCCGGCGTGAGCGACAACGGCGCGAGCGGGACCGCGAGCGCGGCCTCCTCGACGTCGCCCTCTGGTGCGTCGAGGGCGTCAAGGGTGATCTGGCGTTCGGCTCCGGTGCCTCGATGCCGCAGGATCAGACGGGTTTCGCCGGAGAGCGGCTCCTCGACCGCCATTCGCACGGCGAGGACGTCGGCAAGGGTGACCTCGGCATCCGTAACGATCACGCCCACCGCTCAGCCCCCTCCCCGTTGATTGAGCCACCGTTGAGGTTACCGTGATTTTCCCGTTATGTGGATATGCAGAGAAAGACATTTGGGGTTAACGCCCGGATTACTGATACTCCTGCAGATCTGACCGATCAATTCCACAAATTGTGGATAAGATTGGCAAGTCGCGGACCGCCCTCCCCCTTCCTCCCTGGGAGGGCGGTCCGTTACGACGCGTACCGTCAGCCGGCGACCGGCTCGCCCTTGACGGACTTGATCAGCAGCTGCGCGACGTCGACGACTTCCAGCGTCTCCTTGGCCTCGCCGCTGTTCTTCTTCTCGTTGATGGCGTCGCCCAGCATGACGAGGCAGAACGGGCACGCGGTGGAGACGGTGTCCGGATCGGTGGTCAGCGCCTCATCCACCCGCTCGGTGTTGATGCGCTTGCCGATCCGCTCCTCCATCCACATGCGGGCGCCTCCGGCGCCGCAGCAGAAGCCGCGGTCCTTGCAGCGGTGCATCTCCTGCGCCTGGACGCCGGGCACCTTCGCCATGATGTCGCGGGGCTGCGCGTACACCTTGTTGTGGCGGCCGAGGAAGCACGGGTCGTGGTAGGTGATCTTCTCCTCGATCGGCGTGATCGGGGTGAGCCTGCCCTCCTCGACGAGGTGTGCCAGGAGCTGGGTGTGGTGGACGACCTCGTAGGTGCCACCCAGCTGCGGGTACTCGTTGGCGAGCGTGTTGAAGCAGTGCGGGCAGGTCGCGACGATCTTCTTGACCCCGGCCTCGTTCAGCGTCTCGATGTTCTGCTGGGCGAGCATGTTGAACAGGAACTCCATGCCCAGGCGGCGGGCCGGGTCACCCGTACACGCCTCCATCGGGCCGAGCACGCCGAACTTCACGCCCGCGATGTGCAGCAGCTCGGCGACCGCCTTGGTGGTCTTCTTGGCGCGGTCCTCCAGGGCTCCGGCGCAGCCGACCCAGAAGAGGTACTCGACGTCCTCGGGCATCTTCTCGTCGATGATCGGGACCTCGAAGTCGAGCTCCTCGATCCACTCGGCCCGCTTCATCTCGGACATGCCCCACGGGTTGCCCTTGTTCTCGAGGTTCTTGAGCATGACGCCCGCCTCGGACGGGAACGAGGACTCGATCATGACCTGGTAGCGGCGCATGTCGAGGATGTGGTCGATGTGCTCGATGTCGACCGGGCACTGCTCGACGCAGGCGCCGCAGTTGGTGCAGGACCACAGCACGTCCGGGTGGATGACGCCGTCCTCGCCCACGAGGGGCTTCTCCAGCAGGGCCAGCACGTCCTGCGGGTGCGCGTCCTTCTGCTCCTCGCCCGCCAGGAGGTACGGAGCGACCTGGAAGGCGTAGTCGCGCTGGTCGATGATCAGCATCTTCGGCGACAGCGGCTTGCCGGTGTTCCAGGCCGGGCACTGCGACTGGCAGCGGCCGCACTCGGTGCAGGTGTAGAAGTCGAGGAAGCCCTTCCAGGAGGTGTCCTGGATCTTGCCGCGGCCGAAGACGTCGACCTCGGGGTCGGCCTCCTCGAAGTCCAGCACCTTGCCGCCGCTGCGCATCTCCTGCGCCGCGCCCAGGCCGTCCGGGCGACGGGAGAACATCACGTTCAGCGGCGCGGTGAAGATGTGCAGGTGCTTGGAGTTCACCACGATGATCAGGAACACCAGCATGACGCCGATGTGCAGCAGGAGGCCGATCTCCTCCAGCAGCTCGCTGGTCGGCAGGATCTTCGCGGCCAGCTCCGAGGCGAACGCGCCTGAGGCGTACGGGAAGTTCCCCGTGTTGATCGCCGCGCCACGGAAGAGGAACATCGTCCAGATCACGTTGAAGATCATGAAAAGGACGAGCCAGGCGCCGCCCAGGTGCGAGCCGGAGAACCGGGAGCCGCGCCCGAGCTTCTTGGGCGAGTTCTTGATCCGGATCACGGAGAAGGCGATCAGTCCCACGAGCGCGGCGACCGCGATGAAGTCCTGGAGGAAACCGAGGACCGCCCACGTCCCGATGAGCGGAATGTGGAAGTCCGGCGTGCCAGTGATCATCCCCTGGATGAGCGCGCCGTACGCCTCGAGGTAGACCGTCGCCAGGATGAAGAACGCCCACATCACGAAGAAGTGCGCGGTACCCGACGGCGTCCACTTGAGCAGCTTCTTCTGCCCGAAGACCTCGACCAGCTGGGCCTTGATCTCCGTGCCGACGTTATCCTTGGCGTACTCGATCCGTTCGGGCGCGGGCTGGCCGCTTGTGGCGAGCCGGTAGAGGAACGCCACGCGACGGCCCGCGAAGGCGAGCGCGACGCCCGTCATGACGAGCCCGATGATCGCAACCCAGAGCACGGGTCCTCCCTTAGCAAAGTTGGCTGCCAGCGTACGACCGCAGGTCATCCACAATTACGCCGAGGCCGTACCGAATCCTACCCACGGGTAACTTGTCGGGCAAAAGTCCGGCACGTCCAGCCTCGATAGTAGAAGAAAGCTCTAGATCGGTGTCAGCCGGGCTACGCGGAGAGATAACGCTGCAGCGTAGGGGCGAGGATCTCGACGAGTTCCTCCGTGTCCGCCGAGGCGAGCGGTTCCAGTTTGACGATGTAGCGCATCATCAATACTCCGAACATCTGGGCGAAGGCTACCTCCATCCTGATGGGTGGGATGCACAGCGCCTCCGCCACCCGGGTGAGGATCGCCTCGGTGATGAACTCGCGCAACATGCCGACCGCCTGCTCGTTCACCATCGCGGTGCGCATCAGCGCCACGATGGGCTCACGGGCCTCGGGCGTCGAGGTCATGGTCAGCAGGAAGCGGACCAGCCGCTCGCCGATCTGCTCGGGCGGACCGCCGAGGATCGTCGGCAGCACGGTCGCCGGATTGACCGGGAACTGCATCGCCGCGACGAAGACGCCCTCCTTCGACGCGAAGTAATGGTGCACGAGGGCCGGATCGACCCCCGCCTCGGCCGCGATCCCGCGGACGGTCGCCTTGTCGTACCCCTTCTCCGCGAAGATCTTCCGCGCGGCGGCGAGCACCGCCCCGCGCGTATCGGCCGTCCCCGGCCTGCGGCCGGGCCGCCTCTTCGGCGTCGCCCGCTCCGTCACCGCCGGCCCGAGGGGGCCAGATGCAGCCGCGCGAAGGCCAGCGCCTCGGCGAGATCGTCGATCCGCTCGCTCCGGCTGGCCGCCCTGCGGGTGTTGATCTCCAGCACGACCAGGCCGCCGTATCCGTTGCCCGCCAGACGCTCCAGCATCTGAGCGCACGGCTGGTTGCCCCGTCCGGGCACCAGGTGCTCGTCCTTGTTGGTGGTGCCGACGCCGTCGGCCAGGTGCAGGTGGGCGAGCCGGTCGCCGAGCTTGGCCGCCATCTCCATCGCGTCCGATCCCGACACCGCCGTGTGCGACAGATCCAGCGTCACATCCGGGAAGTCGTAGTCGATCGGGTTCCACCCCGGCGCGTACGGCACGACCTCGCTGCCCCGGGCCCGCAGCGGGAACATGTTCTCCACCGCGAAGACGACGTCGGTCTCGTCGCGCATCCGGGCGAGACCGACCTCGAAGTCCCGCGCGTAGTCTCGCTGCCAGCGGAAGGGCGGGTGGACCACCACGGTCTGCGCTCCCAGGCGCTCGGCCGCGCGCCGCGCGCGCTGCAGCTTGAGCCACGGGTCGCGCCCCCACACCCGCTGGGTGACGAGCAGGCACGGCGCGTGCACGGCCAGGATCGGCATCTGGTAGTGATCCACCAGCCGCTCCAGGACCTCGACGTCCTGGCTGACCGGATCCTGCCCGACCATGATCTCCACACCGTCGTATCCCAGGCGCTGCGCCAGTTCGAAGGCGTCTGGCGTCCGCTCGGGGTACACCGACGCCGTTGACAACGCGATCTTCGCGTTGGGGACACGGATGGCACTCACGGATCCAGCCTAAGCCGGGCGGAGACCGCGTGCCGCGACGCCACAATGATGCAGCGAAGATCACAACCTATCGTTGACGCATGGCGCACATCCTGACCGGGGCCATTCCCAGCCCGAACATCTGGAACTCCCCGCAGACATACGAGCTGGAGAACCGGGCGGTCGACCCCGACGGCGTCGCCGACGCGGCCATGCGCGCGATCCGCCCGTGGGACGGCGCGACCGTGCTCGACATCGGCTGCGGCACCGGTTTCCACCTGCCCTCGCTCGCCGCGACGGCGGCCCGCGTGGTCGGGGTGGAGCCGCACGCCGGCCTCGCGTCCCGCGCCACCTCCCGCTGCGCCTCCCTCCCCAACGTCCGGGTCCGTACGGCCACCGCCCAGGCGCTCCCGGTGCCCGATTCGTCGGTGGACGTGGCCATCGCCCGCTGGGCGTACTTCTTCGGCCCCGGATGCGAGCCGGGGCTGCGGGAGCTGTCGCGGGTCATGCGCCGCGGCGGCGCGGCCTTCGTCGTGGACCTGGACGCCTCGAGGGGCGCGTTCGGGCGCTGGTTCAGCCGATCGATCCCGTCATACTCCGCGAAGGACGTCGAGGCGTTCTGGTCCCGGCAGGGCTGGCAGCGCCGCGAACTCGACCTGCGGATGGTCTTCGCCTCCAGAGCCGATCTGGAGAGCGTGCTCCGCATCGAGTTCACGCCCGCGGTGGCCGAGGCGGCCGCCGAGGAGACCGAGGGCCTGGAGCTCGACTACCCCAACGTCCTGCGCTGGCGGCATTTCTAGCGCCGGAGACGCCTTGACATTGACGTTGGCGTCAAGGCTTACCGTCGGGGTTCTGGGAGGGCCGATGCGGATCGGAGAGCTGGCTCGGCGCGCGGGGGTGAGCACCCGCGCCCTGCGCTACTACGAACAACAGGGACTGATCGAGGCACGCCGCTCCGCGAACGGATACCGGGAGTACGACGAGGCCGACCTGCGGCTGGTCATGGAGATCCGTTCGCTCATGGCGGTGGGGTTCACCCTCGAGGACGCCCGGCCGTTCGTGGACTGCCTGCGCTCCGGACAACCTTCGGGGCACGCCTGCGCGGACTCCGTCGCGGTCTACCGGCGCAAGCTGGCCGAGATCGACGCGGACATCCGCTCGCTGATCGCCCGCAGGTCCGAGGTGGCCGCCCAGCTCGCACTGGCCTGCCCGGGCTGCGTGCTTTCCACGGGAGGAGAACCATGATCACCCTGACTGCCGAGACGTTCGACGAGCAGGTGCTGCGGAGCGACAAGCCCGTCCTGGTGGACTTCTGGGCGGAGTGGTGCCCCCCGTGCCGGATGCTCGCTCCGATCCTGGAGGAGATCGCCTCCGAGTACGGCGACCGCCTCACCGTGGCCAAGCTCAACGCCGACGACCACCCCGAGATCGCCCAGCGGTACGGCATCCTCGGCTTCCCGACGCTGAATCTCTACCGCGACGGCGAGATCGTGCGGCAGATCCGCGGCGCGAAGCCCAAGCGCATGCTGTTGGCCGACCTCGCCGGGCACATCTGACCGTTCCCGCGTCCCCTCGTCCGTGTCTGATTGTCGGCGAGTGCCGATAGCGTGCCCCCGTGGCGACGAAGCAGAGGGTGTCCTACCGGTGCGGCGAGTGCGGGTGGACCACCGCCAAGTGGGTGGGGCGCTGTGGCGAGTGCCAGGCGTGGGGCACGGTCGAGGAGGCCGGCGCCCGGCAGGGCGTCAACGTGGTCAAGCCGGGCGCCGTGTCCGCGCCGGCGGTTCCGATCGGCGAGGTCAAGGCCGAGGTCGCGCACGCCCGCCCCACCGGCGTCGGCGAGCTCGATCGGGTTCTGGGCGGTGGTCTGGTGCCCGGCGCGGTCGTCCTGCTCGCCGGTGAGCCGGGCATCGGCAAGTCCACGCTCCTGCTCGAGGCCGCGGCCCGCACCGCCGGCCACGAGACCGTTCTCTACGTCACCGGCGAGGAGTCGGCCGCCCAGGTGCGGATGCGCGCCGACCGCATCGGCGCGATCGAGCCCCGGCTCTACCTCGCCGCGGAGACGGACCTGTCGGCCCTGGTCGCGCACGTCGAGAAGGTCCAGCCGCGGCTCCTCATCGTGGACTCGGTGCAGACCATCGGCTCCGCCGAGGCCACCGGCGTGCCCGGCGGCGTCACCCAGGTGCGCGAGGTCGCGGGCAACCTCGTCCGGCTGGCCAAGGAGCGCGGCATGTCGACGGTGCTCGTCGGCCACGTGACCAAGGACGGCACGATCGCCGGACCCCGCGTCCTCGAACACCTCGTCGACGTGGTGCTCCACTTCGAGGGCGACCGCAACTCCCGGCTCCGCATGGTCCGCGCGGTGAAGAACAGATTCGGCCCCATCGAGGAGGTCGGCTGCTTCGACCTCAACGAGCGCGGCATCACCGGGATCACCGACCCCAGCGGGCTGTTCCTCTCCCGGCACACCGAGCCGGTGCCGGGCACCTGCGTCACGGTCACCATCGAGGGCACCCGCCCGATCCCCGCCGAGGTGCAGGCCCTGGTCGGGCCGACCGAGGCGCCGCAGCCGAGGCGGACCTCCTCCGGCCTCGACTCCTATCGCGTGGCCATGGTGCTCGCGGTGATGGAGCGGCGACTGCAGGCCAAGATCGGCAAATGTGACGTGTTCACCGCGACCGTGGGCGGCATCCGGCTCACCGATCCCGCGGTCGACCTGGCCCTGATGCTCTCCGTGGTCAGCGCGGCCGCCGACCAGGCGCTGCCGCCCGGCCTGGTCGTGCTGGGCGAGGTCGGCCTCGCCGGCGAGTTGCGCCCGGTCCGCGACGTACGACGCCGTCTCGCCGAGGCCGCCAGGCTGGGATTCACCCGGGCGCTGGTGCCCAAGGGATCTCTTGAGGAGGGAGCCCCCAAGCTGGAGCCCGTGCCGTCCCGGGGGCATCTGGTCGCGGTCCGCGAGCCCATGCTGCGCACCACGAGCTTCGCCCCCGGCTTCGAGGTCACCGAGGCGGAGTTCGTCTGGGAGGCTCTCTCGCATGTCCGGTGACAGCGGGCACCCGCCGGTAAACTGAGCGAGGTAATGCGTCCGACCGCGGGGGTCACGTGCCACACAACGACAAGGGATCTGACGAGCGGCGCCGGGCGATACTCGCCGCCGTCGCCCCTGGCACCGCGCTGCGCGAGGGGCTGGAGCGGGTTCTCCGCGGCCACACCGGGGGTCTCATCGTTCTCGGCTACGACCGCACCGTCGAGGAGATCTGCACCGGCGGTTTCGAGCTCGACGTCGAGTTCGCGGCCACCCGGTTGCGTGAGCTGGCCAAGATGGACGGCGCGATCGTGCTGAACAGCGGCGACCTGCGGATCGTCCGCGCGGCCGTGCATCTCGTGCCCGACCCCAGCATCCCGACCGACGAGTCCGGCACCCGCCACCGTACGGCCCAGCGGGTGGCCCGGCAGACGTCCTTCCCCGTCATCGCGATCAGCAAGTCGATGCGGATGATCGCGCTCTATCTGGACGGCATCCGCTACGTGCTGGAGGAGTCCGCGGCGATCCTCTCCAAGGCCAACCAGGCGCTGGCGACGCTGGAGCGCTACAAGATGCGGCTGGACGAGGTGTCCGGCACGCTGTCCGCCCTGGAGATCGAGGATCTCGTCACCGTCCGCGAGGTGGTGACGGTGGTCCAGCGCCTCGAGATGGTCCGGCGCATCGCGGGCGAGATCGAGGGCTATGTCGTGGAGCTCGGCACCGACGGCCGGCTCCTCTCCCTTCAGCTCGACGAGCTCGTCGCCGGCGTGGACACCGACCGCGAGCTGATCGTGCGCGACTACCTGCCGGATTCGGTCGTGAAGCGGTCAGGCGACTTCGTCGAGCATCTGAGCGAGCTCGACGGGCTCTCGGCCGGCGATCTGCTCGACCCGTCGAAGGTCGCCCACGTGCTCGGCTACTCCGGCACGGGCGCCCTGGACGGGCCGGTCAGCCCACGTGGGTTCCGCCTGCTGACCAAGGTGCCGCGGCTGCCCGGCACGATCGTGGACCGGCTCGTCGACCACTTCGGCGGGCTCCAGAAGCTCCTCGCCGCCAGCGTCGACGACCTCCAGTCCGTGGGCGGCGTCGGCGAGACCCGGGCCCGCAGCGTCCGTGAGGGGTTGTCCCGGCTCGCTGAGTCCTCCCTGTTGGAGCGCTACATCTGAGCTCGCGGGGCGCCGGTGTCACCGCAGGTAGAAGATCGCCTTCGAGCTCTTCAGCCCGTCCGCGTGCGTCCAGGCGACGTAGGTGCCCGGCAGGGCCGCCGCCCGCTTCACCGTGCAGTCGGCGCCGGAGCGGTGCCGATCCCACCGGATCGTCCGGACGTACGGCACACCGCGCTTGAGCATCTGGATGTCCGTGCCGTCTCCGCTGACGCAGTCGGCCGTGGACCACACCCTGTCGTCGCCGGAGACGATGCGCGTCTCCAGCATCCGCGGGCCCACGTCGACCGTGCAGTCCACCCGGCCGGTGCTCACCACGGTCAGCAGGAACGTCGGTTCGGCGGTGCCCGCGTAGGTCTGCTGGCCCCCGCGCAGGCTGAGCACGAGGTCCTTGGGGTCGCAGGGATCGCCCGGACGGAGCGGCGCCGCCGCCTTCGCCTCCTTGGCGTCCTTGGAATTCTTGGCGTCCTTGCCGCCCTTCGCCTCCTTCGACGCCCCGGACGGCGAGGCGGTGGGCGAAGCGGAGTTCCCGGCGCTTCCCGAGGCCGACGGCGAGGCGAGAGGGGACGGGAGCGAGACGACAAGCGTGTCGGGACCGGGCGTGGCGTTCTTGGCCGCTCCGGTGGTCCCCTGCCTTCCCGAAGCGCTCGTGCACGCCCAGGCCACGACCGCCACCACGACGAGAACGCCGGTGAGCACCGCCATACGACGGCGCCAGTAGACGTCCGTCCCCTCGATGCCGATGTCGCTACGGAACGTGTCCGGATCCATACGCTCAGTATGGTGAGTCGTTGGGCGCGAGGGGGAACGGCTCGCCGACGGTGGTGGCACCGGACCGCCGGTAAGGTCGGCGAGTGGCCATCTCACTGCGCGAGCCCATCCTCGACTGGTATGCCGAACACAACCGGGACCTGCCGTGGCGGCGTCCGGAGGCGACCCCCTGGGGCATCCTCGTCAGCGAGATCATGCTGCAGCAGACCCCCGTCGTCAGGGTGCTGCCGGTCTGGACCGAGTGGATGGAGCGCTGGCCCACCCCCGAGGCGCTCGCGGCGGTGGCCCCCGGCGAGGCCGTACGCCACTGGGGCCGGCTCGGATACCCGCGCAGGGCGCTGAACCTGCACGCGTGCGCCAGAGCCATCACAGCGGACCACAGGGGCCGGGTGCCCTCCTCGTACGACGAGTTGAGGACGCTGCCCGGCATCGGCGACTACACGGCCGCCGCGGTGGCGAGCTTCGCGTACGGGCACAGCCACGCGATCCTGGACACGAACGTCCGGCGGGTGCTCGGCCGTGCCGTACGCGGCGAGGAGTACCCGCCGAAGGCCACCACGTCGGGCGAGCGCAGGCTCGCCGAGTCGCTGCTCCCCGCCGTCGGCGCCCCGCGCTGGGGCGTCGCGGTGATGGAACTCGGCGCGCTGGTCTGCACGGCGCGCGCTCCCCGCTGCGATGACTGCCCGATCATGTCGCAGTGCGCCTGGCGCCTCGCCGGGCGGCCCGCCCATGACGGCCCCGTACGGCGCGGCCAGACCTACGCGGGCACCGACCGGCAGTGCAGGGGGCGGCTCCTGGCCGTTCTGCGCGACGCGCACGGCCCGGTGCCCAAAGAGGCGCTGGACGTGGTCTGGGCGGACCACGTCCAGCGTGAGCGGGCTCTGGACGGCCTCCTGGACGACGGGCTGGCCGAGGTCCTCACGGACGGGACCTACCGGCTGCCCGGGTGATCAGGCGGCGAGCTTGAGCCCGAGAGCGGTCAGGTTGCTGCGGGTCCAGTCGAGCTCGTCGGCCAGCCGCGCGACGAGCGCCGCCGGGCCCTTCGACTTCGGCGAGTTCCAGTCGTGCACCTCGACCTCGACGTGGGCGCTGCCGCTCACCGCCCCGGACAGGATCGCGTTCAGTGTGCCCTCGATCACCGGCTGAGTGCTGGGGATCTCGTGGCCGTGATTGTGCACGTGGCCGAGCTTCACCACGGGCGCGCCCGTCTGCGCGAGGCCGCGCAGGGCGTCGCCGGTCGCCTCGTCGCCGGAGGACAGGTGGCAGGCGTCCAGGCACACACCGAGGTGCTCGGAGTCGATGCCGCCGACCCGGCGCAGGGCCTGCTCGGTGGTCTCCAGAACGCAGCCGGGCCACGGCTCGAAGCCGACCCGGATCGTCTTGCCCGTCACGCTGTAGAGGCCGCGCAGCTCGCGCGAGAGCCGCTCCAGCCGCCGCGAGGCGATCGAGTGCAGATCGGCGGGCCAGTCACGGCGCCACCCGATCGGGATCGTGGAGATGCTGCCGAACCTGACGTCATCCGGAAGCAGGAACGAGAGGATCTTGGCCAGCGCCATGGTGTACCGGTATCGCTCGGGCTTCGCCCAGTCCGGCCCGGGAACCTCCTGGTGGCGTCCACCGGTGCCGTTGAGGCTCACCACCTCGAGGCCGCGCTCCTCGAGCGACCTGCGCAGCCGTACCAGCTCGATGCGGTCGGCGACCAGGTGGTCGGCGACCGCGGGGGCGAGCCACAGGCACACGCCGAGCCGGGCCACGCCCAGCTTCCTACGCACCGGCACCGCGTAGCGGGTGAGGTGCGCGATCAGGTTCTCCAGGTCCTCGGCGGGATGCACTCCCGTGTTGTAGGCCAGATGAACGAGCGTCCCGTCGTCGTGCAACAGGCGCATCAGGTCCCTCCAAGGCTTGTCCGCTTTCCCGACCCCATTGGTCCACACGGTCTGTCCTGACCGCATGGGACGGGAGTCCCCTCCCTGCCGGGAATCCGGCCCGGGCCACCGAGCTTGCCCCGGTGCCTCCGGTTACCGCGTCCGTCCCGCAGCTGATTTCTCGGTACGCCGCAGGGGTGATTTCGGGCCCGTCGGGTCTCCGGCGGGCGCTCTACGCAGTGTAGTACTACATCGAGTGGTGGCATAGCCCGGTATCACAGAAAACAAGAACCCCGCGTGAGGGCTTTCTCACGCGGGGTTCCCGTCAGCACATCCGGGTGCTGGATCGGCTCAGTGCTGGATCGGCTCCACGATCGAGGCCGCGGAGTCCGGCACCTCGGGGCTCTTGGCCGCGCCGACGAAGGTGAACTTCGCCGCGTCGCCCTCGCCCTCGACGTCGATCTTGACGATCTGGCCCGGACGCAGCTCGCCGTACAGGATCTTCTCGGAGAGAACGTCCTCCAGCTCGCGCTGGATCGTACGGCGCAGCGGACGGGCGCCCATCACCGGGTCGTAACCGCGGTCGGCGAGCAGCTGCTTGGCCGTGGCGCTGAGCTCCAGGCCCATGTCGCGGTCCTTGAGCCGCTCGTCCACCTGGGCGAGCATCAGGTCGACGATCTGGATGATCTCCTTCGGCGTGAGCTGGTGGAAGACCACGATGTCGTCGACGCGGTTCAGGAACTCGGGCCGGAAGTGCTGCTTGAGCTCCTCCTGGACCTTGGACTTCATCCGGTCGTAGTTGCTCTCGACGTCGTTGGACTTCGCGAAGCCCACCCCGATGCCCTTGGAGATGTCCCGGGTGCCGAGGTTGGTCGTCATGATGATGACGGTGTTCTTGAAGTCCACCACGCGGCCCTGGGCGTCGGTCAGGCGACCGTCCTCCAGGATCTGCAGCAGCGAGTTGAAGATGTCCGGGTGGGCCTTCTCGATCTCGTCGAAGAGGACCACGGAGAACGGCTTGCGCCGCACCTTCTCGGTGAGCTGGCCGCCCTCCTCGTACCCGACGTAGCCGGGCGGGGAGCCGAACAGCCGCGAGACGGTGTGCTTCTCCATGAACTCGGACATGTCGAGCATGATCAGCGCGTCCTCGTCCCCGAACAGGAACTCGGCCAGCGCCTTGGACAGCTCGGTCTTACCGACACCGGACGGGCCGGCGAAGATGAACGAACCACCCGGACGGCGCGGGTCCTTCAGACCGGCGCGCGTGCGGCGGATGGACCGGGACAGACCCTTGATCGCGTCGTCCTGGCCGATGATCCGCTTGTGGAGCTCGTCCTCCATGCGGAGCAGTCGCTGCGACTCCTCCTCGGTCAGCTTGAAGACCGGGATGCCGGTGGCGGTCGCGAGCACCTCGGCGATGAGCTCCTCGGTGACCTCGGCCACGACGTCCATGTCGCCGGCCTTCCACTCCTTCTCCCGGCGCTCGCGCTTGAGCTGGAGCTGCTTCTCCTGGTCGCGCAGTGCCGCGGCCTTCTCGAAGTCCTGCGCGTCGATCGCGGACTCCTTCTCGCGCCGCACGTTGGCGATCTTCTCGTCGTACTCGCGCAGGTCCGGCGGAGCGGTCATCCGGCGGATGCGCATCCGCGAACCGGCCTCGTCGATGAGGTCGATCGCCTTGTCCGGCAGGAACCGGTCGCTGATGTACCGGTCGGCGAGCTGGGCCGCGGCCACGAGCGCGCCGTCGGTGATGGACACCCGGTGGTGCGCCTCGTAGCGGTCCCGCAGACCCTTGAGGATCTCGATGGTGTGGCTGAGGCTGGGCTCGGCCACCTGGATCGGCTGGAAGCGCCGCTCCAGGGCGGCGTCCTTCTCCAGGTGCTTGCGGTACTCGTCCAGCGTGGTGGCGCCGATGGTCTGCAGCTCACCACGGGCCAGCATCGGCTTGAGGATGCTGGCGGCGTCGATCGCGCCCTCGGCCGCGCCCGCACCGACCAGCGTGTGCAGCTCGTCGATGAACAGGATGATGTCGCCGCGGGTGCGGATCTCCTTGAGCACCTTCTTCAGGCGCTCCTCGAAGTCGCCGCGGTAACGCGAACCCGCGACCAGCGCGCCCAGGTCCAGCGTGTAGAGCTGCTTGTCCTTGAGCGTCTCGGGAACCTCGCCCTTGACGATCTTCTGGGACAGGCCCTCGACGACGGCGGTCTTGCCGACGCCGGGCTCACCCACGAGAACCGGGTTGTTCTTGGTCCTCCGGGAGAGGACCTGCATGACCCGCTCGATCTCCTTCTCACGGCCGATGACCGGGTCGAGCTTGCCCTCACGGGCGGCCTGGGTGAGGTTGCGGCCAAACTGGTCCAGCACAAGGGAGGTGGACGGCGCCGCCTCCTGCGGGCCCCCGGCCGCCGCGGGCTCCTTGCCCTGGTAGCCGTGGAGCAACTGGATGACCTGCTGCCGCACCCGGTTGAGGTCGGCCCCCAGCTTCACCAGCACCTGGGCCGCCACGCCCTCGCCCTCACGGATGAGGCCGAGCAGGATGTGCTCGGTGCCGATGTAGTTGTGGCCGAGTTGCAGGGCCTCGCGGAGCGACAGCTCAAGGACCTTCTTGGCGCGCGGGGTGAAGGGAATGTGCCCCGAAGGCGCCGACTGTCCCTGGCCGATGATCTCCTCGACCTGCTGGCGCACACCTTCAAGACTGATGCCCAGGCTCTCCAGAGCCTTGGCGGCAACGCCTTCTCCCTCATGGATCAAGCCAAGAAGAATGTGCTCAGTACCGATGTAGTTGTGGTTGAGCATCCGGGCCTCTTCCTGGGCCAGGACGACAACCCGCCGCGCACGGTCGGTGAACCTCTCGAACATCTCGTCGCTCCTCACAGAGCGGTCAGGCGGACCCGGGATGTCCGGCCCGTCCTTCCGCATGGTAGCCCCGACCCGGCAACCGTTCCTATCAGAGAGGACGTTCCCCGAGAGCAGGGCGTTCACCCTTCATCCAACTACCTGCCGGGGGTGAGGTGTTCCCGATACGCCGCAAGCGAACGAGGTTTAGGGAAGTGCAAACAGAATCGTGCGGCCCCACCGAAGGTCGTAACATCCGACGACCGGTTTGACCGCACGATCAAAAGCACCCTTAGTGGGCGGCGTCGTACGCCTCCACGATCGAGGCGGCAATGCGACCACGCTCGCTGACCGGGTGCCCGTGTGCCTTCGCCCAGGCACGGATCTCGGCGCTCTTCTCGCGGGTCATCGCCCGCTGAGCACCACCGGCGGCACCACGACGACGTCCACGCGCCGGAGCGGCTTCCGCGTGCCGCGCACCGCCGACGAAAGGCGACAGTGCCTCGCGCAGCTTCTTTGCGTTCCCATCGCTGAGATCAATCTCATAAGACTTGCCATCAAGCGCGAAGGTGACCGTCTCATTGGCCTCGCCGCCATCGAGATCGTCGATGAGAATCACCTGCGTATGCTTGGCCATGCGGCAATCCTTTCGGAGCATTGTTTGATTCGTCAGCCAAACATATACCCGGTTCGGGCGGCTGACAATTCAACTTTCAGCTCATCCTCAGGAACTCGTGTTGTCCTTGTCACGTCGTTCCGTTGCGGTCCGAAGGCCGGCCGCCTCGGAACGGACCAACTTAACCACGCCGTAGACGACCGCACCGCCGACAACTACGACGGGTATCAAGGCGGACAATACCTCTGTCATTCGTCCTCGCTCGTGCCGGGGGTGTCTTTCTCGGCACCCAGGATTTTCGGAGCCCGGGCGTGGCGCACCGCATGTCGCCCTCGCGGAGTCCCTGACCTGACGATAGCCCCACGTGACACCCGGTGTGCCTCCGGGGGCGGCCGGTGGCGGTGGGGCGATTCCATGTCTCTCCAGCCGCCTTACCGGATGCATAGAAATCGTACCCATGAATGACAAGTGGGGCGGTCCGCGACGGAGCCGCCCCACTGTTTTGACCGGACGCCGGTCAAGTTGTTCTTCCCGCGATCAACGCGGCGCCTTCACCACCACGGTTCCGGCGACCTTGTCGTGCAGGCCCTGCTGCAGGGGCTTGTCGACGAGGATGAACACGCCCGTCGCCAAGGCGAAAAGACTGGCCAGGAGACCGACGAGCGGAATGCCGTAGAGCACGAAGACGCCGGGATACACGGCCGAGCGCCGCATCACGACGGAGGAATCCAGCGGTCCGCCGCCCAGAGCGACCAGCTGGATCTTCATGATCTTCTTTCCGATGGTCTGGCCATCCTTGGAGTGCAGGACGTAATCGTAGGCCGCGTACGCACCATAGGCGATCAGGGACGCGATGAAGCCGGTAAGAAAGCTGCCGCTCGCCACGCCGAGGGCGATGCTCAGAATCAGGTACACGACCCCGAAGATGACGCTGTCGATGATTCGCGCGACCAGACGCTCCCACCATTCGGCGAGCGGGGCCGGAACACCCGGCGGAAGGGGGGCGCCCTGCGGAGCCCCATAACCGCCCGGGGGCGGATAGGCGCCCGGCGGCGGGGGCGGCGGAGCCGAGCCATAGGGGTTCTGGCCGGGGGGCGGTTCCGCGGTCATTGGGTCACCTCTCACGTGTGGAGGACATGCGTTCCCCAACCATCGCACGGATGATCCCGACTGTTACCGCTTTTCTTCCCCAATAGGGACACAGTTCCAATCCCGCTCGCGCCCATGAAAACGGGACCGATGGCTCGTTCCATCGGCCCCGTTTGTCCAGTGCTACCTCGCCCGACCTATTTGATCTTGACGACGGTGGTACCCGCGGCCTTGTCGTGCAGCGCCTGCCACAACGGCCGGTCCCAGAGCAGCCAGAGCACGTTCAGCAGCGAGAAGAGGCTGAGCAGCAGGCCCACGATGGGAATCCCACCGAGGATCTGCGGCCCGAACGAGACTCCGGCCCGCTTTCCTGCGACATCCGTCGCGAGGCCGCCCGTCGGGAGGGAATCGCCGACGGGGACGACCTTGATGCCCATGACGATCTTGCCGACCGTCTGCCCGCGTTGCTTGAGCATCATGAACTCGTACGCGGTCATGATCAGGCCGGCGATGGCCGAGGTGAGCAGACTGGCGAGGAGCACGCCGCCGCCAGCCGTGAAGGCGCCCGTCTCCGGGTTGAAGCTGGCCTCGGTGACCATGATCATGGTGAGCACCGTCGAGACGATGGCGTAGGGGATACCGACGATCACGACGTCGATGAGACGGGCCACCAGTCGCTGCCACCACTCGGCGAGCGGGGCGGGCGCGCCGGGCGGGACCGCCGCCGCCTGCCCGCCGTACGGCTGGGCGTAGCCCTGCTGGCCGTATTGCTGCTGCCCGTAGCCCTGCTGGCCGTAGCCCTGCTGGCCGTAGTCGGCCTGCTGACCGTAGCCGGGCTGTTGGGCGTACCCCTGCTGGGGCTGCTGGCCGTAGCCGGCCTGCTGGCCGTACTGCTGCTCCTGGCCGTAGCCGGGCTGGGCCTGCTGGCCATAACCGGGCTGGGCCTGCTGGCCATAACCGGGCTGCTGCTGGCCGTACCCCTGAGGCTGGCCGAAGGCGCCCGTACCGGGCTGCTGGCCATATCCCTGCTGGGGCTGCTGCCCGTAGTCCTGCTGGCCGTACTGCTGCTGCCCGTAGCCCTGCTGCGGCTGCTGCGGCTGCTGGGCCTGCTGGCCGTACCCCTGCTGCCCGTACGGCTGCTGAGGCTGCTGCTGGGCCGACTGGCCATAACCGGGCTGCTGCTGGCCGTACCCTTGAGGCTGGCCGAAGGCCCCGGTCCCGGGCTGCTGCTGGCCGTACTGCTGCTGCCCGTAGCCCTGCTGGGGCTGCTGGCCGTAGCCGGGCTGCTGCTGGCCGTAGACGTGCTGGTCGTGCTGCTGGCCGTATCCATAGGCCTGCTGGGGGCCCGTCGACTGCGACGGGTTGCGGTAACTGACGACCGTGACATCAGGGTCGTACTGCTGGGCTGGATTGCTCGTACCCTGCTCACGGTCCGAAGGCGGCGGTGGGGTGCCGTCCGGAGCGTCCTGGGGGTACGGCGGCTGTCCGGAGCTCACCGTTTCACCTCGTTTCGGGTTCGCATGCGGCGATCGTCATGCGCATGCCGATATGGCCAAAGTAGCGACAGGCGTATCAACAGTCACCTTTCCGGCCGGTCACCACCATGGTCAGACTCGGGGTTGGAGATGCAGCAGCATTCGGGTGTTGCCGAGCGTATTGGGCTTGACGTGCTCGAGATCGAGGAACTCCGCGACGCCTTCGTCGTAGGAGGCGAGCAGCTCGGCGTACACCTCCGGAGAGACAGGGGTCCCGTGAATGGGCACGAATCCGTGCCTTCCGAAGAACGTGACCTCGAAGGTCAGACAGAAGACCCGGCGCACGCCCAGCTCGCTGGCCGCGTCGATGAGCGCGCCGACGATCCGGTGGCCGACGCCCATCCCCCGGGCCGCGGGGTCGACGGCGACCGTGCGGATCTCCGCCAGATCCTCCCAGAGCACGTGCAGCGCCCCGCAGCCGACGACCGTCCCGTCGGCCTCCGCCACCCAGAACTCCTGGACGTCCTCGTACAGGGTGACGGTGGTCTTCTTCAGCAACCGCGGCCCGACGCCGGAGTACGCGTCGACGAGGCGGCGGATGGCGCGGACGTCGAGGGTCCTCGCCCGGCGCACGATCACGACCCGGGACGCGCGCTCACCGCTCTCGGCTTCCGAGGGCCGGCCCGCAACCTGCTCCATGGATCGCCAGCCTAGTCGCCGCCCGGCCCGTGCGGGCGCGCCGCGAGGGCTCGTACGCGAGCGCGGAGGAGAACACGGATTAACGGTCATGCCGAAACCCGAGCAACCCTCGGATCAGCTCACCGTGCGTATCCGTTCGAGCACGTTCCGCGCCTCCTCGGCTTACGTTCCGGGAATATCCAATTTTGCGACCTCTCGATCCTGCGCTGACCTGCTACGGAGACGGCCGGGCAACAGGTAAACGCAGGGTAATGGACGTCCCGGCCCACTATCACATGTGACCGGACCGTGATCATTCAGTTGTGAAAGCTAGACGGAATCACGAGTTCTGGTTGAGCAGGAACCCGGCGTGCACTAGTGTCCAGCGACGATGCCGGTCATCGCGAAAGGCGCGAACGACCGGACCGCCGAGTCCCCGAGGCGCCCGTGCCGAAGGGAGCCGGGGAACCAACTGTGGAGATCCGGGGTCAAACCCAGGTCATCAAGGGGTGAATCCGAAAGGTAGGGCTACTCCGGCCCGAACCCGTCAGCTAACCCGGTAGGCGGCCAAAGTGTCGGCAGTTGCCGCCATCGCCCTCGGGCGTTCGCGCGGTGCGGGGATCCGCCTGCCGGGCACGCGTAGGAGAGGAGCTTTGTTGCGCATCTCTGGAGGACGATCCGCGGGCAGGCACGCTCGCGGGCGACGGCGCCGCGCCCGGTCATCGACCGGCGGCCCGATCCGCAGGTTCGCATTCTTCGGTGTCGCTCTCATCGCGATGACCTTCGGCGCCCCCGTCATGGCCGCGACCGCCGAACCGCAGCCCAGCCTCAAGGAGCTGACCGCCGAGGTCGAGCGCCTCTACACCGAGATCGAGACCCTCACCGAGGATTACAACGGTGCCCGGGTCAGGCTCAAGGAGGCCCAGCGGTCGGCCGATCTCGCGAAGAAGACCCTCGCCACGAGCGAGACCGAGCTGGAGACCCGGCGCAGGACGGCGAGCCTCCTCGCGCAGAACTCCTACATGACCGGCGGCTTCGGCTCCGCCTTCGCGCTGCTGAGCGCGGACGACCCGGATTCGTACCTCGACCAGGCGTCCACGACCTACGCCCTCCAGATGCAGCAGGGCGAGGAGGTCGCCCAGGTGGCCAAGGCGATGGAGGCGGCCGAGCGGGCCAGGACCAGCGCGAAGGCCCGGCAGAAGGAAGTGAAGGACCTGCTCTCCGGCCTCGACGAGCAGCGCGACAAGATCCGCAAGCTGGTCAAGAAGTCCGAGAGCAACCTGTACAGCAAGGTCGCGGGGAGCGTCACCAGGGGAAGCGCCGCCCGGCGGCTGGCCTTCCCGATCATCGGTGACGGCAAGGCGGCCGAGGCCGCGCGCTGGGCCCTCACCCAGCAGCTCAAGCCCTATGTCTGGGGTGCCGACGGCCCGACCTCGTTTGACTGCTCGGGGCTCGTCATGGCGGCCTACCAGAGGGTCGGGATCAGCCTGCCCCATTACACCGGCTCACAGTGGTCGGCCGGCACGCACATCGCGCGCGAAGACATGCGCCCCGGCGACCTGGTCTTCTTCTACAACGACCTGCACCACGTGGGCATCTACATCGGCGGCGGTTACATGGTCCACGCGCCCCGTACGGGCGACGTCGTCCGGATCGCCTCGCTGGCCAACCGGCCCTTCGCGGGAGCCGTACGGATCGCGGACTAGCTTTCCGCGCTCCCCGGCCGGGCGTCGCCTCAGATCGGCCCAGATCGGCTCAGATCGGCCTCAGATCAGGCGGCGCCTGGCCGCCCACGCGACCGCCTCGATGGCGGTCGCGACCCCGATCCTGTCGCAGATGACCCGCAGCCGACGCCGTACGGTGCGACCGCTCACATCGAGGCGGCGGCCCACCTTGTCGACGGTGCCGCCCTTGGCCAGCTCGGCCAGCAACCTCAGATCGTCATCGCTGAGACCGGCGCGGTCGCATTCCGACACGGGGCTCTCGCCCCGGGAAACCACATCGGAAAGCGGCATCGTCAGCCCTCCCCCACCAGGATGATTTATCGGTCCGCCCTGGGAAGGTAAACACTTTGTTCAAAAATCGTCAAGTTCGGACCCTGATTGGTCATTGACAGTCTGTACGGCAAAGCGGGGCATCCGTGAGGTTTAGGTCCTCGCCTTTATCCCGAATTTCGCGGCAAGCATGGAAAACGCCATGCGCCTCTCGGACCGAAAGTCGGGACTCAAAGGGCCGCGTCGTACGCGGCACGGGCCGCCTCCACCTCGCCGATGTGAACCTCCGCCCATTCCTTGACGGCGTACATCAGCGGCATGAGGGTCCATCCGAGCGGGGTGAGGTCGTAGTCGACCCGGACGGGCACGGCCGCGGTCACCCTGCGGGACACCAGCCCGTCGCGTTCCAGCGTGCGCAGCGTCTGGGTGAGCATCTTCTGGCTCACCCCGGTGACGCTCTTCGCGAGGTCGGTGTAGCGGCGGGGACCGTCGGCCAACGCGTTCAGCGTCAGGTTCACCCACTTGTCGCTGAGCCGATCGAGGAGCTGCCGGGAAGGGCCGCTCATCGCGTACGCACCAGAGTCCATCATCTGAGACTGATGTGTCGCCATCCGCACTCCACTACGGGCATTTCATACTTTCAGGGGGTTTCTTACCAGAAGAGAGTAGCTTTTCAAAGGTTCGCAACCCGCCCAGGGGTCAGGCGTGCGGCCGTACCAGCGGGAACAGGATCGTCTCGCGGATGCTCCTCCCGGTGAACGCCATGATCATACGGTCGATCCCGACGCCCACCCCGCCCGTCGGCGGCATGGCGTACTCGAGGGCGCGCAGGAAGTCCTCGTCGAGCCGCATGGCCTCGGGATCGCCGCGCGCGGCGAGGACGGACTGCTCGGTGAGGCGGCGGCGCTGCTCGATCGGATCGACGAGCTCCGAGTAGGCCGTGCCCAACTCGGTGCCGAACCCGATGAGGTCCCACTTCTCCGTCAGCTGCGGGTTGTCCCGGTGCCGGCGGGTGAGCGGCGACGTCTCCAGCGGGTAGTCCATGACGAACGTCGGCTGGATCAGCGTGCGCTCCACCAGCGCCTCGAAGATCTCCTGGACGAGCTTGCCCTGCCCCCATCCGGAATCCCAGTTGATCTGCCGCTGATCCGCATATTTCCGGACCTGTTGGAGAGGCGTCTCCGTGGTGACCTCCTCGCCGAGTGCGGCCGACACCGAGCCGTACAGCGTGATCCGCGGCCACTCGGCCAGGCCCAGGTCGATCTCCTCGTGCCCGTGGACCACCACCGTCGTGCCCAGGGCGGCCACGACCGCCTGCTGGTACATCCGCTGGGTCAGATCCGCCATGTCGTTGTAGTCGAGATACGTCCCGTACGCCTCGAGCATGGTGAACTCGGGGTTGTGCGTGGCGTCCGCGCCCTCGTTGCGGAAGTTCCGGTTGATCTCGAAGACCTTCTCCAGGCCGCCGACCACGAGCCGCTTGAGATAGAGCTCGATCGCGATGCGCAGGTAGAGGTCCATGTCGTAGGCGTTGATGTGCGTACGGAACGGCCGGGCCGCCGCGCCGCCGTGGATCGGCTGCAACATCGGCGTCTCGACTTCGAGGTAGCCCTCGTCGTGCCAGAAGTCGCGGACGGCGCGCACCGTGGCGCTGCGGACCCGCGCCATCCGCCTGGCCTCGTCGTTGACGATCAGATCGACGTAGCGGAACCTCACCCGCGACTCCGGGTCGGTGAGGCCGGCGTGCTTCTCGGGCAGCGGGCGGAGGCACTTGGAGGTGATCTGCCAGCGTTCCGCCATGACGGACAGCTCGCCCCTGCGCGAGGTGACGACCTCACCCTCGATCCCGACGTGGTCGCCGAGATCGACGTCGCGCTTCCAGGCGGCCAGCGACTCCTCGCCGAGCCGGTCGAGCGACAGCATGATCTGCAGGTCGCCGGAGCCGTCCCTGATCGTGGCGAAGCACAGCTTGCCGCTGTTCCGTGACAGCATCACCCGGCCCACGACGCCCACCCGGTCACCGGTCACGGCGCCCGGCCCGAGACCCGCGTACCTCTCCCGGACCTCCGCGACGGTCGCGGTGCGCGGGAAACTCACCGGATAGGGGTCGACGCCCTCGGCCCGGAGCCGGTCGAGCTTGTCCCGCCGGACCCGCATCTGCTCGGGCAGCCCGTGGAGGTCGTCGCTCACAATGAAAAGGCTAGCGACCGCGTCCCGCCCCATCCGGTACGGCTACGCCATGCGAAAACACATGCGCGTAAAGTAACGAATCCTCTAAAGTGTGGCGGGTGATACGAATGTCGATCGATGTGGACGACGAGCTACTCGCCGACGTCATGCGCCAACTGCCTGAGATGTCCACCGAAGAGGTCATCGATCACGCCCTGCGGCGCCTGATCTATCCCAGCCTCGTCCGTCAGCCGGTGTTCCGCGCGTAGATCAGCCGCAGGCCGATCAGCGTGAGCCACGGCTCGTGCACGTCGATCGTGCGCGCCTCACTGACGACGAGCGGGGCACCGGTGCCGGTGGCGACGACGGTGACCTCCTCCCGGTCGTCGGCGAGCTCCGCCGCCATCCGCTCCACGATGCCGTCGACCAGCCCGGCGAAGCCGTACACGATGCCGGACTGGAGCGCCTCGACCGCGTTCTTGGCGATGACGGACCGGGGCCGGATCAGCTCGACCTTGTGCAGCTGGGCTCCCGCCGACGCGAGGGCGTCCACGGAGATCTCCACACCGGGCGCGGTCACCGCGCCGATGTACTCTCCGCGGGCGGACACCGCGTCGAACGACGTCGCGGTGCCGAAGTCGACGATCACGCACGGCCCGCCGTACAGGGTGGTGGCGGCGAGCGCGTTGACGATGCGGTCGCTGCCGACCTCCTTGGGGTTGTCCATCCGGACCGGCACGCCGGTGCGCACGCCCGGCTCGACGACCACGGCGGTGACGTCCCCGTAGTAGCGGCGGGACATGTCGCGCATCTCGTTCAGCACCGACGGCACGGTCGAGCAGATGGCGATGCCGCTGATGTCGGCGTCCTTGAGCAGGGGCGACTGGCCGAGGAGTCCCTGAAGGATCACGGCGATCTCGTCCGCGGTGCGCCGGGGGTCGGTGGCGATCCGCCAGTGCTCGATGACCTCTTCACCCTCGAACAGGCCAAGCACCGTGTGGGTGTTGCTGACATCGATGGTGAGCAGCATGCCCTGATTATGCACTCTGTCGATCAATCCCTCATCATGGCCACGGTCAGAGGCCGCCGGCCCGGTCCGCCTCGCGGAGGTCCAGGGCGATGTCCAACGCGGGCGCGGAGTGGGTCAGGCCACCCACGGCGAGGTAGTCCACACCGGTCTCCGCCACCGCGGCGGCGGTGTCCAGGGTCAGCCCGCCGCTGGACTCCAGCCGGGCCCGGCCGTCCACCAGGCGTACGGCCTCGGCCAGCCGCTCGACCGTGAAGTTGTCGAGGAGGATCTCCTCGGCCCCCTCGGCCAGCACGGGCTCGATCTGGTCGATCCGGTCCACCTCGACCTCGATGGGCAGGTCGGGGTGCGCCTGCCGTACGGCGCGGAACGCTTCGGCGACCCCGCCCGCGGCCACGACGTGGTTGTCCTTGATCAGCGCGGCGTCGTGCAGGCCCATGCGGTGGTTGACCCCGCCGCCGCAGCGCACGGCGTACTTCTCCAGGGCGCGCAGCCCGGGGAGCGTCTTGCGGCTGTCGCGGATCCGCGCCTTCGTCCCGGCGACGGCGTCCACCCACCGCCGGGTCAGGGTGGCGACGCCGGAGAGGTGGGTGAGGAAGTTGAGGGCGGTGCGTTCGAGTGTGAGCAGGTCCGTCGTCAGGCCGCGCACGGTCATGAGGACGTCGCCGCGGGCGACCCTGTCGCCGTCCTTGGCGCGCCGCTCGACGGCGACCATCCCGGGCGCCTGGCGGAACACCGCCTCGGCGACGGCCAGGCCCGCCACGACGCCGTCGGCGCGCGCGACCACGTCGGCGACGGCCGTCTGGTCGGCGGGGATGGTGGCGGAGGAGGTGACGTCCCGCAGTCCGGCGAGGTCCTCGTCGAGCGCCTCGGTCACCAGTGCGAGGAGGCGCGGCGGGTCGATGCCGAGCCCGGCGAGCTCGGCGGACAGCTCTTCCGGGAGCTCCGTCGGCCGGTGCCCCGGCCGCTCCTCGTGGGCCGCGTGCTCCATGAGCAGTCCTTCCTCTTCCAGGGTGATGTCGATGTGCAGCCGCCAGTTCCGGTCGTCGCGGGCGGGATGGTCCTCACGCCAGTGCGATCCCCGGGTCTCCAGCCGCTCGGCGGCCGCGCCGGTCAGGGCGCACGCGACGGTCAGCAGGTTCGTGGCCTCCCAGGACTCCGTGCACGGCTCCACCGCGATCGGGGTCCACATGGCGCCCGACAGCGCCCGCGACACGTCGATCAGGCTCTGCCGGCTGCGCAGCACGCCGGCGCCGCGGCTCATGTGGTTCTGGATCCTGGGCCGGGTACGCGGGTCGACCAGCCCCACCGGCCGTCCGTCGTCGACCGGCTCGCCGGGCTCGCCCTGTTCCGCCCGGGACGACACCAGATCGGCCGCGATCCGCTCGGCGAAGACCAGCCCTTCGAGGAGGGAGTTGGACGCGAGGCGGTTGGCCCCGTGGACGCCGGTGCACGCGACCTCTCCGCAGGCGTACAGGCCGGGGACGCTGGTACGGCCGCGCAGGTCGGTGCGGACGCCGCCGCTCGCGTAGTGGGCCGCGGGTGCGACCGGGATCGGCTCGGTGACCGGGTCGATGCCGTGCTCGCGGCAGACGGCCAGGATCGTCGGGAACCGCGCCCGCCACTTCTCCTCGCCGAAGTGCCGGGCGTCCAGGTGGACGTGGTCGGCGCCGGTCTCCCGCATCTTCCCGGTGATGGCCTTGGCCACGACGTCCCGCGGCGCGAGGTCGGCGAGCTCGTGCACGCCGCGCATGAAACGCTCGCCGGCCGCGTCGATCAGCACGGCCCCCTCACCGCGTACGGCCTCGGAGACCAGCGGCTGCTGGCCGGTCGAGTCCTCGCCGAGCCACAGGACCGTGGGGTGGAACTGGACGAACTCGATGTCCCTGACGACGGCCCCGGCGCGCAGCGCGAGGGCGACGCCGTCGCCGGTGGACACGACCGGGTTGGTGGTGGAGGCGTAGACCTGGCCCATGCCGCCGCTCGCCAGGACGACGGCGCTCGCCCGCGCGGCGCCGACGCCGTCCCGCGCTCCCTCGCCCATGACGTGCAGCGTCACGCCGCAGGCCCGGCCGTCGCCGTCCCTGAGCAGGTCGAGCGCGAGTGCGTGCTCGATGACCTCGATGCGGGGTTCCGCCACGGCGGCCGCGACGAGGGCGCGCTGGACCTCGGCGCCGGTGGCGTCACCTCCCGCGTGGACGATGCGGTTGCGGCGGTGGCCGCCCTCGCGGGTGAGCTGGAGCTCGCCGCCCGCGTCACGGTCGAAGCGGGCGCCGTGGTCCATCAGCCGTCGCAGCGCGTCCGGCCCCTCGGTGACGAGGACGCGTACGGCCTCCTCGTCGCACAGGCCGACACCGGCGATGAGCGTGTCCCTGAGGTGCTCCCCGGGGGTGTCCTCGGGGTCGAGCACGGCCGCGATGCCGCCCTGGGCCCAGCGGGTGGACCCGGCCGACAGGGTGTCCTTGGTGACGACCAGCACCTTCCCCTGGGGGGAGAGCTCTGTGTAGCGGAGCGCCACGGTCAGCCCGGCGATGCCGGAGCCGATCACGACGACGTCGGCGTGGGCCGTCCAGCCGGGGGCGGGCGCCGTGAGCCTTCTCGGAATCGCCACCATCGGGGGTTCCCCTTTCGTCAAGATGACGATAACGGCCCCAAGGATACGCGGCCCCACGGACCCCCCACAAAACCCCCGGAGGGGATGATCTACCAGATCATGGGAGTTGTACGGCGATGTTGTCGATCAACCGGGTGTTCCCCACCTTGGCCGCCACGGCCAGGATCGCGTCGCCGTGGTGCTCCTCGCCCACGGAGGCGAACGTGGCCGGGTCCACCAGAGCCAGGTAGTCCAGCAGCAGCGGCGGGGACAACCGCGCCGCTTCGTCCAGTACGGCTCTCGCCGCGTCCAACACCCGGGCCGGGGTCGTCTGGGCGGCGCCGGCGCGCAACGCCCTGGACAGGTGGAGCGCGGTGCCCCGGTCGGCGTGCGAGAGGTAGCGGTTGCGGCTGGACAGGGCCAGCCCGTCCGCTTCCCGGACCGTCGGCGCGCCGACGATCGAGACGGGCACGTTGAGGTCGCGCGCCATGCGGCGGATGAGCGCGAGCTGCTGCGCGTCCTTCTGCCCGAAGATCGCCACATCGGGCTGGACCAGGTTGAACAGCTTCAGCACGACGGTCAGCATGCCGTCGAAGTGGCCGGGGCGGAACGCGCCCTCGACCGTGGCGCCCATCGCCCCGGCGGACACCCCCACCTGGTGGCCTTCGGGGTACATCTCCTCGACCGACGGCGCGAAGACGACCCGGACGCCCTCTTCCGCGCACACCTCGAGGTCGGCGTCGAGCGTACGCGGATAGCGCGAGAAGTCCTCGGCCGGGCCGAACTGCAGGGGGTTGACGAAGATGCTCACCGCCACGTGCTCGGCGTGCTCGTGGGCCAGCCTGATCAACGAGCGGTGCCCGGGGTGCAGGGCCCCCATCGTGGGGACCAGCGCGAGCCTGCCGGGGCCGATCGCTTCCCTCGCCTTGGCGAGCTCGGTGCGGTCACCCGCGACGATCACGTCCATATGTTCCCTCCCAGCGCGTCCAGGAGGCGCTCCGCGGTCTCGGGCTTGAGCAGCCCGGCGGCGAGCGCCCGGTCCGCGGTGAGCCTAGCGAGGGCGACGTAGGCGTCCGCCGCTTCGGGTGCCGCGAGGATCAAGGCGTCCACGTGTTTGCGCACGGTGCCGGCGTCGCCGCGGACGACAGGACCGGTCAACCCGGAGATGCCGAGGCGCAGCACGTTGTCCAGCGCGGCCCCGAGCAGCGGGCCCAGCATCCGGCCGGGCTGCTCGACGCCGATCTTGCTCAGCAGCTCCTGCGACTCGGCGATCAGGGTGACCATGTGGTTGGCGGCCCCGGCGATGGCGGCGTGGTAGAGCGCGCGGTCCTGGTCGGCGATCCAGACCGGCTCCGCCCCCATCTCGATGACGAGCGCCTCGGCGACCGGGCGCAGCATCACCGGGGCGGTCACGCCGAACGACGCGCCGGTGAGCCGGGACAGGTCGTCCTCCCTGCCGGTGAACGTCATGACCGGGTGCAGCGCCAGAGGCAGCGCCCCGGCCTCCGCCGCCGGTTCGAGCACGGCGAGGCCGTACGCGCCGCTGGCGTGGACCAGGAGCTTGCCGCGCAGGTCGGCCCCGGTCGCGGCCAGGCCGGAGACCAGGCCGGGCAGCACGTCGTCCGGCACGGTGAGCAGCACCAGGTCGGACTTCCCGATCACGTCTTCCGGCCGGCTCAGCTCGACGCCGAGCCGCTCGATCGCCCGCCGCCTGGACGAGTCGGAGACCCCGCTGGCGGCCACCACCCTGTGGCCGGCCTGGGCGAGCGCCGCTCCGAGAACCGAGCCGACGCGACCCGCGCCGAGCACCCCCACGGCTAGCCGCGCGGGGCGGTCACCTGTATCCATGACGCCTCCCTTCGGCCCAGCGTAACGGCGGCGGGCATCGCTCCGCCGCCGCTACTCGACAGGCGGGATCTTGCCCTGATCGGAGGCCGTCTAATACCGCCGCCGTTCCTCGGTAACGTCGGTCGATGTGTGGGTCACCTGGCGGGAAGCGACACGGCGGGCACTGTACGGCGACGGCGGCTTCTACCTGAGAGAACGGCCGGTCCGGCACTTCCGCACGTCGGTGCACGCGTCACCGGCCTTCGCCGAGGCGGTGCTGCGCCTCCTCGGCGAGGTCGACGCCGCGCTCGGGCGGCCTCCGGTCCTCGACCTGGTCGACATGGGCGCGGGGGACGGCGTGCTCGCCGTGTCCGTGCTGGAACTCGCCCCGCCCGAGCTCGCGGACCGGCTGCGCGTCACCGCGGTCGATCTGTCGTCGCGGCCGGAAGATGTGGACGAGCGCGTGGCATGGGTGCCGGCCGTACCGGACGAGGTCCATGGGCTGATCTTCGCCAACGAGTGGCTCGACAACGTGCCGGTGGACGTCGTGGAGCGGACTCCCAGCGGGCCGCGGCTGCTCCTGGTGGACCCCGCGACCGGCGAGGAACGTCCGGGACCGGCCCCGGACGAGCGGGATCTCGCCTGGCTGGAGCGGTGGTGGCCGCTGCGGGCCGTGGGCGACCGCGCCGAGATCGGCCGTCCCCGCGACGAGGCCTGGGCGTCGCTGATCGTACGGCTCGCGCGCGGCACCGCGGTCGCCGTGGATTATGCACACCCTGTGGACGACCGGCCGGGCGCCGGGAGCCTCGTGGGCTACCGGAACGGCGCGGCCGTACCTCCCGTGCCGGACGGGTCGTGCGACATCACGGCGCACGTGGCCCTGGACGCCTGCGCCGCGGCGGGCGAGCGGGCGGGCGCGCGGGACACGACGCTGACGACGCAGCGGGAGGCTCTGCGGCGGCTGGGCGTCGGCGGAGCCCGGCCGCCGCTCGCTCTCGCGCACGCCGACCCGCGCGGCTACCTCAGGGCCCTGGGGCGTGCCTCGGAGGAGGCCGAGCTGATCGATCCGGCCGGGCTCGGGAGGTTCGGCTGGCTCAGCCAGTCACGGTGACCCGCAGCGACTCCAGGCCGCGGATGATGTAACCCGGCTTCCAGACGGGCTCCTCGACGAGTTCCAGCTTCGGGGCGGCGTCGAGCAGCGCGGTGAAGGACTCCACCAGCTCGACCCGCGCGAGCGGGGCACCGAGGCAGAAGTGGATGCCCGCGCCGAAGGAGATGTGCGGGTTGTCCACACGCCCGATGTCCAGGCGGTCCGGGTCGGGGAAGACCTCCGGATCGCGGTTGGCCGAGCCGAAGAGCAGCCCGATCTCCACACCGCGGGGGATCGTCACCCCGCCGACCTCGATGTCCTCGAGGACCCAGCGCTCGAACATCTGCAGCGGGGTGTCCCACCGCAGCAGTTCCTCGATGGCCGTGGGCATCAGCGTGCGGTCGTTCCTGAGCCGCTCCAGCTCGGCCGGGTTGCGGAACAGCGACCACCAGCCGTTGCCGGTGACGTTCACGGTGGCCTCGTGGCCGGCGTTGAGCAGCAGCACGCAGGTGCCGATCAGCTCGTCCTCGGTCAGCCGGTCACCGTCGTCCACGACCTGCGCGAGGGCGGAGATGAGGTCGTCTCCCGGCTGGTCCTTACGAGATCTGGCCAGCTCGCGTAGGTATTCGGCGAACTCCGCCGCCGCCCGCACGGCCGTGTGCTGCGCATCGAGCGAGGGGTTGAGCTCGTACATGCCGCAGATGTCGGCGGACCACGGGCGCAGCAGGTGCCGGTCGGCCTCGGGCACGCCCAACATTTCGGCGATCACGGTCACCGGGAGCGGCTCGGCCACCTCGGCGAGCAGGTCGCCGCCGCCGCGCTCGACCAGCCCGTCGGCCAGCTCCCTGGCGATCCTGCGCACGCGGGGGCGGAGCGACTCCACCATCCGAGGCGTGAACGCCTTGGACACCAGGCGGCGCAGGCGGGTGTGGACGGGCGGCTCGACGTCGAGCATGCCGGCCCTGACCACCCTCCAGAAGGGTTCCTGGAACTCCGGCTCGGGTTCCCTGCCGAATGCCTCGTGCGAGGCCGTGTGGAGGTAGGAGCGGCCCAGCCGCCGATCGCGCAGCAGCGCGTTCACGTCGGCGTGACGGGCGATCAGCCACTGGCCGGTCGGCTCGAAGAAACTGACCGGGTCGTTCTCCCGCAGATCGGCGTAGACGCCGTACGGGTGGGCCACGAACTCGGGATTCCAAGGATCAAACTTCACAAACCAACCATACGAAGCATTTTGCCTGGTCGCATCACCTGAACCACCAGTACGGACATCACATTTCGGGCAACTGACGGCTTGCGGCGCCGGGGAGGGAGTGGGCTATAGTGCCGCACAGGTCATGAGTGCCAGCGCACAGCCCCGGCTTGCTGGCCGGCAACCCTCGCGTCCGCGGCGGGGTGCCCCGGGTGAGGACCAGGTCCGGCGCGAGGCGCGCCGGGCAAGCGCGGGCTCCGCCGGTATGACGCCATGGCCGGGGTCCCTGACCTCAGGAGGCCGTCGTGTCCGTTCTCTCGCTGTCCACCCTCTCCCCCGCCGCCGCCCACGAACGGCCGATCCCCGCCGTCCTGGGCGCCGACCTCGAGGTGCCGGTCAAGGGCGGGCGGCTGGTGCCGTACGCGAACCTGGACTACGCGGCGAGCGCGCCCTGTCTGGAGCCGGTGAGCGCCGCCGTCACCGCGGCGCTGCCGGCCTACTCCAGCGTGCACCGCGGCGCCGGATACGCCTCCCAGCTCACGACGGCCCGGTACGAGCAGGCGAGGCACACCGTCCGGGCGTTCGTGGGCGCCCGCACGGACGACGCGGTGGTCTTCACCCGCAACACGACCGACGCGATGAACCTGCTGGCCCGCAGCCTGCCCGAGGGCACCACCACCGTCGTGTTCGACACCGAGCACCACGCCTCGCTGCTGCCCTGGCCCGACGCCGTACGGCTCGCGCCCCCGGCCTTCCCCGGCGAGGCGATCAGGGCCGTGGACGAGACGCTGGCCGGGATCGAGGGACCGGCCCTCCTGGTCGTCACGGCCGCCTCCAACGTGACCGGCGAGCTGTGGCCGATCGCGGGGCTCGCGCACGTGGCGCACCGGCATGGCGCCCGCGTCGTCGTGGACGCCGCCCAGCTCGTCCCGCACCGGCGGCTCAACCTGGCCGCGCTCGACCTCGACTACGTGGCGTTCTCCGGGCACAAGCTGTACGCGCCGTTCGGCGCCGGAGCCCTCGTCGGGCGGGCCGACTGGCTCGCGGGGGCCGCGCCGTACCTGCTGGGCGGCGGCGCGGTGACCTCGGTCGGCGCGGACGGCGAGGAGACGTCGTGGAGCGACGACCCCGAGGTGCGCCACGAGGCCGGGACCCCGAACGTGCTGGGGGCGATCGCCCTCGCCGCGGCCTGCGACGCGCTGGCCGCGACCGGCTGGACGGCCCTGGTCCGCGAGGAGGAGCGGCTGGTGGCCCGCCTGCGCGCGGGGATCGCCGGGATCGAGGGCGTGCGCGAGCTGTCCCTCTGGGGGCCGGACCACCCCAGGGTCGGCATCGTGTCGTTCACCGTGGACGGCCTGACGGCCCGTGAGGTCGCCGAATCCCTGTCGGCGGACCACGGCATCGGCGTCCGGGACGGCAAGTTCTGCGCGCACCCGTTCGTACGGCACCTGCTCGGGACGTCCGACGGCGGCTGCCAGGACGGCACGGCCAGCGCCGTACGCGCGTCGATCGGGATCGGCACGACCGAGGAGCACGTGGACCGGCTGATCGGCGCTCTGCGGGACCTGGCCACAACCGGGGCGGGCATTTCGTCCTGAACCACCCACCGGCGTGGGAGCATGGCCGTATGACAGGAGAGCCTCGGGCCGAGGGGGCGTTCCGGGAACGCGTCGTGGGCATCGGGTCGGGCGCGGGAGCGGTGGCGCCCCGGGAACTGGCCACCGAGGACATGGTCCTCAACATCGGACCGCAGCACCCGTCGACGCACGGCGTGCTGCGGCTGCGACTCACCCTGGACGCCGAGCGCATCGTCAGCGCCGAGCCGATCATCGGCTACATGCACCGGGGCGCCGAGAAGCTGTTCGAGGTGCGCGACTACCGCCAGATCATCGTCCTGGCGAACCGGCACGACTGGCTGTCGGCCTTCGCCAACGAGCTGGGCGTCGTGATCGCGGTCGAGCGGATGCTCGGCATGGAGGTCCCGCGACGTGCGGTGTGGGCGCGCACGCTGCTGGCCGAGCTCAACCGGGTGCTCAACCATCTGATGTTCCTCGGGTCCTACCCCCTGGAGCTGGGCGCGATCACCCCGGTCTTCTACGCGTTCCGCGAGCGGGAGACCCTGCAGCACGTCATGGAGGAGATCTCCGGCGGCCGGATGCACTACATGTTCAACCGCGTCGGCGGCCTCAAGGAGGATCTGCCGCTCGGCTGGCTCGACCGCGTGGGGCAGGCCGTCGCCGACGTACGGCGCCGCCTCCCCGACATCGAGAACCTTGTCTCCGGCAACGAGATCTTCCTCGCCCGGACCAGGGGCGTCGGGGTGCTGCCCCGCGAGACGATCATGCAGTACGGCGTGAGCGGCCCGATCGCCCGCGCCTCCGGAGTCGACTTCGATCTGCGCAGGGACGAGCCCTACCTCGCATACGGCGAGCTGCCGGTGAGGGTGGTGACCCGGACAGAAGGCGACTGCCACGCCCGGTTCGAGGTGCTGCTCGACCAGGTCAAGGCCTCCCTCGACCTGGCGGACGCCTGCCTTGACCGGCTGCGGGAGCTCCCCCCGGGACCGATCAACCAGCGACTGCCGAAGATCCTCAAGGCCCCCGAGGGCCACACGTACGCCTGGACGGAGAGCCCGCTCGGCATCAACGGGTACTACCTCGTGTCCCGGGGCGAGAAGACCCCCTGGCGGTTGAAGCTGCGCAGCGCGTCGTTCAACAACGTCCAGGTGCTACGGGAGATCCTGCCGGGGCATCTGGTCGCCGACATGATCGCCATTCTCGGTTCGATGTTCTTCGTCGTCGGGGACATCGACAAATAGCGGTTACTTGCGCTCCTCCGGCTTGCCCGGCACCCGGCAGCAGTGCTCAAGGAAAAGCGCCGCGCAGATCAGCACGACGCACGAGGCGAACGAGCCGCCCGCGACGAACGCGTCCTGCCGCGGCTGGGGCAGGTCGAGCAGGTTGAGCACGTGGAGCACGAAACCCGCGAAGACGCCCCCGAACACCGCGCCCGCGTGCGCCGTGGCCTTCGCCAGGGCGGCGAGCCGGGCGACCGCCAGCGGCTCGGCCGGCTTGGTGCCCGGCTTGCGGCGGATCCTGGCCCGGGTCAGCCACCCGGTGTACGCCTCACCGATGGCCAGCAGCAGCAGGGTCGGGATCGCGCTCCACGGCACGGTCGGCAGCTGGGAATAGGTCTTCTGCAGCAGGCCCCAGGTGAGCAGCGCGAACACCACCACCAGGCCGACCAGCACGCCGGGGTTGCTGGGCTTCACGCAGGCTCCTCTTGCGACATCAGGCGGGGGGCTCCAGGGACAGGTCGTCGCGCAGCCGTACACCGGCCTGGTCCAGCCCGGCGAGCAGGTCGGCCACGGCGCCGTGCCCGGTGAGCGTCGCCTCCGGATCGGCCCGCAGCCACGGGACCAGCACGAACGCCCGCTCATGCGCCCGGGGGTGCGGGAGCGTGAGCTCGGGATCGGCCGACACGACGTCGTCCACCATGATCAGATCCACGTCGAGAGTCCGCGGCCCCCAGCGCTCCACGCGCACCCGGCCGAAGGCGTTCTCGATGCTCTGGGCGCGTTCGAGGAGCGCCCACGCGTCCAGCATGGACTCGGCCACGACGACGGCGTTGAGGTAGGGGTCCTGCTCAGGCCCGCCCACGGGGTCGGTCTCGTACACGGGGGAGACGGCGACGAACGTCAGTCCCGGAGCGTCGAAGAGGGCGTCGATCGCGCCCTGGAGATTCTCCATCCGGCGACCGAGATTGCTGCCGAGCGCGAGCACGACCCTCATTCGCGACCCCTTCTGATGGTCACCACCACGTCGTCGAACGGCAGCGGAATGGGCGCGGCCGGCTTGTGCACGCTGACCTCCACCTCGTCTACCAGGTCGTACGCCAGGCAGACGGAGGCGAGCCGGTCGGCGAGCGTCTCGATGAGGTTGACCGGCTCGCCCCCGACCGTCTCCACCAGGCGCACGGCCAGCGCGCCGTAGTCGACGGTCTTGGTCAGGTCGTCTCCCCCGGCGGCGGGCGCGGTGTCGAGGAACAACGTCACGTCGACCACGAACTCCTGGCCGAGCTCCCGCTCCGCGGGCAGGCAGCCGTGCCGCCCCCGCGCGCGCAGCCCCACCAGGCGAACGCTGTCACTCCGGCCGCTCACTCTTCCTCCTCCTCGTCCTCGCTCTGCAGGACGGGGGACCCGTGGTACAACCACAGGCGCCAGCCGTCCGGGGTGCGGACGTACGTGCTGGTCGCGACCACCCGGCCCGCGGCGAACCCCGCCTCGTCGGTGTCCGCGGCGGTCAGGATGTTCTCCGCGCAGGTGAGCACGGCGACGTCGCCCAGCACCATGGTCCGCACGTCGGTCAGCACGAACTGGATGTACGGGGTGTTGGCCATGATCAGTGCCCACGAGCGGAGCACCTCGGACCGGCCGCTGAGCATGGGCCAACCGGGGTGGACGCACATCGCCACCCGGTCGCCCGCGTCCTCCGCCCAGATCTCGGACATCCGATCCAGGTCCGCGCTCTCGATCGCGTCGTAGAACTCCTGGTTGAGCTCCTCAACGTCCTTCATCGGCTGCCTTCCACGCCGCCGCGACGCGTACGGCGTCCGCGTTGGGTCCGACCTGGTGTACCCGGACGCACCAGGCGCCCTCCCGCGCGGCGAGCGCGGTGACCGCCAGCGTGGCGTCGTCACTGCGGTCGAAGGGGCGGGGCCTGCCCTCGGCGTCCGGCAGCAGGCGCCCGAGGAACCGTTTCCTCGACGCGCCGATCAGCACGGGATGGCCCATCTCGACCAGCTTGCGGGTCCCGGCCAGCAGCGCCCAGTTGTGCTCGGGATGCTTGGAGAACCCGAGCCCGGGGTCGATGACGATCTGCTCCTCGCGCACGCCCTCGCCGAGCACCGAGTCGACCCGCTTGCGTAGTTCCTCGGTCACCTCGGTGACGACGTCTCCGTACATCGCGCGGCTGTCCATGTCGTGGCTGTGGCCGCGCCAGTGCATCACGACGTACGGCACGCCGGTCGCCGCGACGACCCTGGGCATCGCCGGATCGGCCAGCCCGCCGCTCACGTCGTTGACGAGCATGGCACCGGCTTCCACGGCCGCCTCGGCGACCTCCGCGCGCATGGTGTCCACGCTGACCGTCACGCCCTCCTGGCGGAGGACGCGGATCACGGGCTCGACCCTGCGCAGTTCCTCTCCGAGGGAGACCCGGGCGGAACCGGGGCGGGTGGACTCGCCACCGACGTCGACGATGTCCGCGCCCTGGGCGACCAGTTCCAGCCCGTGGGCGATCGCGGCGTCCGCGTCGAACCACTGGCCGCCGTCGGAAAAGGAGTCGGGCGTCACGTTGACCACGCCCATGACCAGGCATCGCCCGGGATCGGGCATCCCGGGCACGTGGTGTGTGGTCATGCTGCCTCCTCGTCCGCGAGCCGGCGATGACCATTCGTCACTGTGTCTACTGGTTCGCTCGCTTCTCGCTCGCAGCCAAGCCTAGGCGCTCGGAGGTCGGGAACTGTATCCGGATCAGTTGCGCCCGAGGATGAGCGACATCGCCTCGGCCCGCGTGCTCTCGCAGGTGCGGAAGTCGCCCCTGACCGCGGAGGTGATGGTCTTCGCGCCCGGCTTGCGCACACCGCGCATGCTCATGCACATGTGCTCGGCCTCGATGACCACGATCACACCGCGTGGTTCGAGCACCCGCATCAGCCCGTCGGCGATCTGCGAGGTCATCCGCTCCTGAACCTGCGGCCGGCGGGCGTAGACGTCCACCAGCCGGGCCAGCTTGGACAGACCGGTGATCTGGCCCTTGGCGTTCGGCGTGTACCCGACGTGGGCCACGCCGTGGAAGGGCAGCAGGTGATGCTCGCAGGTCGACATGACCTCGATGTCCTTCACCAGCACCATCTCGTCGTGGTCGGCGTCGAACATCGTGGTCAGCGCGTCCTCCGGCCGCTGACCGAGTCCCGCGAACTGCTCCGTGTAGGCACGTGCGACCCGGGCCGGGGTGTCGCGCAGGCCGTCCCTGTCGGGATCCTCGCCGATGGCGAAGAGGATCTCCCGGACGGCCTTCTCGATCCGGCCCTGGTCCACGTAATGCGGCTCGACCGTCACGGTCAGGCCTCGTCCTTCTGCGGCGCCTGGTCGTTCATCCACGGAGCCGGGTTGCCGGCGGGCAGAGCCTGCCCGTTGCCGTTGGCCCGCTCCTTCGGAGTGATCACCGGCGGGCGGTCGGACGGGAGCCGCTTGCCGTACCCGGCGTACGAGGGACGCTTTTCCTTCGTCTCGACCGGAGCGAAGACCTGGAGCACCTGCTCGCGGGAGAGGGTCTCCTTCTCCATGAGCTCCAGCACGAGGTTGTCGAGCACGTCGCGGTACTGGACGAGGATCTCCCACGCCTGGTCGTGCGCGGACTCGATGAGCCGGCGGACCTCCTCGTCGATCGTGGAGGCGATCTGCTCGGAGTAGTCGCGCTCGTGGCCCATCTCACGCCCGAGGAAGACCTCGCCGTTGCCGCTGCCGAACTTGCGGGCGCCGAGCTTCTCGCTCATGCCGTACTCGGTGACCATGCGGCGGGCGATGGAGGTGGCCTTCTCGATGTCGTTGGAGGCACCCGTGGTGGGCTCGTGGAAGACGAGCTCCTCCGCGGTGCGGCCACCCAGCAGCATGGCGAGCTGGTCCATCATCTCTGACCTGGTCGCGAGGAACTTGTCCTCCATCGGCAGCGTCATCGTGTAACCGAGGGCGCGGCCGCGGGACAGGATCGTGATCTTGTGGACCGGGTCGGAGTTGGGCAGCGCGTGCGCGACCAGGGCGTGACCACCCTCGTGGTACGCGATGATCTTCTTTTCCTCGTCGGACATCACGCGGGACTTGCGCTCAGGACCGGCCATCACGCGGTCGATGGACTCCTCGAGGGTGTTCATCGAGATGAGCTTCTGGTCCTGCCGGGCGGTCAGCAGCGCCGCCTCGTTGATCACGTTGGCCAGGTCGGCTCCGGTGAAGCCGGGCGTACGCCGCGCGATGACGTCGAGGTCGACGTCCTGGGCGAACGGCTTGCCGCGGCCGTGGACGCGCAGGATGCCCTTGCGACCCTCCAGGTCCGGACGGTCGATGACGACCTGACGGTCGAAGCGGCCGGGGCGCAGCAGCGCCGGGTCGAGGATGTCGGGCCGGTTGGTGGCGGCGATGAGGATCACGCCGCCCTTCACGTCGAAGCCGTCCATCTCGACGAGGAGCTGGTTCAGCGTCTGCTCGCGCTCGTCGTGGCCACCGCCGAGACCCGCGCCGCGGTGACGGCCCACCGCGTCGATCTCGTCGATGAAGATGATCGCCGGAGCGTTGGCCTTCGCCTGCTCGAACAGGTCGCGGACACGCGAGGCGCCGACACCCACGAACATCTCGACGAAGTCGGAACCCGAGATCGAGTAGAACGGCACGCCGGCCTCACCGGCCACCGCCCTGGCGAGCAGGGTCTTGCCGGTTCCGGGCGGGCCGTACAGCAGGACGCCCTTGGGGATCTTGGCGCCGATCGCCTGGAACTTGGCCGGGGCCTGCAGGAACTCCTTGATCTCCTGGAGCTCCTCGATGGCCTCGTCGGCACCCGCGACGTCGGCGAACGTCGTCTTGGGAGTGTCCTTGGTGATCAGCTTCGCCCGCGACTTCCCGAAGTTCATGACGCGGGAGCCGCCGCCCTGCATCTGGTTCATGATGAACAGGAAGATCAGGACGATGATGATGATCGGCAGGAAGCTGACCAGCAGGCTGACCAGGAAGTTCTCCCTGGGGACCTCGACGGTCCAGCCCTTGGAGGGGTTGGCCTTCGCCAGCGCCTCAGTCAGCTGGACGCCCTGGCCCTGCACCCAGGGGGCCTGGATGCGGTCCACGGACTTGCCACCGACGTCGATCGGCTTCAGCAGCGTCAGCTCGGCGCGCTGGTCCTTGTCGACGACTTTGGCGCTCTTCACGTTGCCCTGCTGGATCTGCTGGACGACGGTAGAGGTGTCGGCGGTGGTGTAGTTGCCGTCCCCGTTGAACATCGTGGTGACGAGCAGGAGAAGCACGACGATGCCCAGGATCCACAGTAGTGGCCCACGTGTAAATCGCTTGAGATCCATCCGTTGCGGAACCCCGGCGGGCCCGTCCCTTCCTGACCAAGGCCTGGCCCCGGGCGGAACCCGGGTCGCGGCATCCCTCGCCGCTCCTACTGACTACCCGCAGGTAACCGAATGGCACCCGCAGATATCAGAAGGTACACCGGGCCGCCGCATGCGGTAACTGCATGAGCGGCTCCGGCTTTACCTTTCCAACGTACGTGACGCAATCCGTGTTCCCTACCAGGGAGCGGACCGCGGCCCGCACAAGAGGACTTCGCTCAGGGCTTACTCGCCGCCGTAGACATGTGGAGCGAGCGTGCCGATGAACGGCAGGTTGCGATACCGCTCCGCATAGTCGAGCCCGTAACCGATCACGAACTCGTTCGGAATGTCGAACCCGACATACTTCACATCAATTGGCACCTTGACCGCGTCCGGCTTACGGAGCAGCGCGCAGATCTCCAGCGAGGCCGGGTTGCGCGACTTCAAATTGTTCATCAGCCAGGAGAGCGTGAGACCGGAGTCGATGATGTCCTCGACCACGAGCACGTGACGGTCCGCGATGTCGGTGTCGAGGTCCTTCAGCACCCGCACCACCCCGGACGATCTGGTGCCCGCCCCGTATGAGGACACCGCCATCCAGTCCATCTGCACCGGGACGTGCAAAGCCCGGGCCAGGTCGGCCATGACCATGACCGCGCCCTTGAGGACGCCGACGATCAGCAGGTCCTTACCGTCGTAGTCGGCATCGATCTGGCCGGAGAGTTCCTTGATCTTGTCTTGGAGCTCGTGTTCCGGAATGAGGACGCTCAAGAGGTCCTTGCCCATGTCGGCTGCATCCACCTGCGGAATCCTTACGCGAGGTTGTTCGCTGTAGCGAATATCAGGGTGCCACAGCGCCGGACCGCTCCCACCCCCCCGGGTAGATCGACCCGCCTCTGCCCCCGCCATGCGCTGATCAGCCGCTCCACCTCGTCGATGTGCACCGCCGCGAGCGCGGACGCGGGCGCGCCCGCCTCCACCGCCGCCCGCTGGATGACCCGCCGCCGCACGGCTCCGGGGACCTTCTCCAGTACGGCGACGGCCAGCTCGACGCCGGATCCCGTACGCGACTCGGCGAGTACGGCGTCGGCCCACTCGTCCAGGGCGTCGGCGTCGTCCCGGCACAGGCGCGCGGTACGGGCGAGCGCCTCCGCCACACCCGGCCCGAGCGCGGCCGTAAGGACGGGCACGACGTCATGGCGGACCCGAACCCTGGTGTAGGCGGGGTCGATGTTGTGCGGGTCGTGCCACGGTTGGAGCCCCAGAGCCGCGCACGCCTCCTCGGTCCGCGCCCGGCTCAGGCCGAGCAACGGCCGACGATAGACGCCGGAGATCCCCGGCATGCCGGCGAGCGACCGGGTGCCGCTGCCGCGCGCCAGCCGCAACAACACGGTCTCCGCCTGGTCGTTCAGCGTGTGCCCCAGCAGCACGGCCGCGGCCTCCAGCCTCCGGGCCGCCTCCGAGAGCGCCGCGTAGCGGGCGTCGCGCGCGGCCGCCTCCGGCCCGCCCTCGGTGCCCACGGTGACGGGCAGGACCAGCGCGGGGTCGAGGCCGAGCGCGGGCGCGAGCCGTACGAGGTCGTGCGCGCGGGACGCCGAGCCCTGTTGCAGGCCGTGGTCGACGGTCAGCAGCCCGGCGCGCAGGCCCATGCGAGGGGCGGAGAAGCCGAGGGCCGCGGCGAGCGCGAGCGAGTCGGCGCCGCCGCTGCACGCGACCAGGACGAGCGCCCCCTGGGGCAGGTCCGCGAGCGACTGCCGTACGGCACGGCGCACGTCGGCGACAGCGGGATGGGGACCCATGAGGCCATTCTGTCCGCAGGCCGGCCGGACGTGGGAACCGTGTCCGCCCGGATCGGCCGACGCGGAGAACGCGCGACGGTCAGGACTCCGGCGCGGCCGTTCCCTGCTCCAGCGAGCGGTTGCCGAGGACGCGGCCCATCCACACCTGGGGATCCGCGATCTCCTCCCGGCTCGGCAGCGTGTCGGGAGACGTCCAGACCCGGTTGAAGCCGTCCATCCCGGCCTGCTCGACGACGGTGCGCACGAAGTGGGACCCCTCGGCGTACTGCTTCATCTTGAGCTCGATGCCGAGCAGGCGCCGGATGAGCTGGTCGGTGCGCGACCCGCCCTCCCTGCGGCGCTGGAACCTGGACCTGATCTCAGCCACCGACGGCACGACGGACGGGCCGACGGCGTCCATGACGTAGTCGCCGTGCCCCTCGACCAGGGTCATCACCGCGGTGACCCGGTCGAGCACGGCCTTCTGCTCCGGGGTCTGGATGGCCTCGATGAGGTTGCCGTCGCCTCCCCTGATGGCGTCGGCGACCGCGTCGGAGGCGGCGCGCAACCGTTCGAGCAGGGTCGTCAGGTCCATGTCGGAGGCGAGCAGGAAGTCGGTCATCTGGGTGCGCACGTATTCCCGGAGCCAGGGCACGCCGGTGAACTGCACGCGGTGAGTCTCCTCGTGGAGGCAGACCCAGAGACGGAAGTCACGCGCGTTGACTCCCATCTCGCGCTCGGTGTGCACGATGTTGGGCGCCACGAGGGTCAGCCTCCCCGCGGGCGCGTTGCCCTCGGGGTCCGGCGGGAGGAAGAGCTCGTACTGCCCCAGCACCCGGGACGCGAGGAACGCCAGCACGGCGCCCACTTCCACTCCGGTGATGCGGGAACCGACCGCGCCGACGATCGCGGGCACGCTCGACATCTTCTGGGTGAGCGGCTCGAAGACCACCCTGAACCCGTCGACGTTGGCGCGGATCCACCCGGGCCGGTCGACGACGGTCGCGGCCTCCGGCGGCGCCGAGTCGATGCGGGTGAACTCCCGTACGTGTCCTTCGGCCTCGCGGGACAGCCGCCTCAGCTCGGCGACCGCCTGTCTGGCCTCTTCCCGGCTCACCTGTGGCCCCGGGCGCACGAAGCGCACTCCGGTCGCGACGGCCAGATCCCAGTCGATCACCTGCATACTCACCACCGTACGTTCTCCCCCCTCGCCGCGCGCGCGAGGGGCGCGGCGGTGTGCTGAGGAGGAGTGAGCGGGGAGCGCGGCGGTCGCGCCGCGGGCGCGGCGAAACCGGTCAACTCTGGGAGACGATCGTGGCCAGGCGGTCGAGCGCGGCGACCGCCGCTCCGGGGTCGGGCACGTCGTCGGCCATGAAGGCGAAGGCGAGCAGCCGCCCGTCGGTGGTGTACGCGACTCCGGCGAGGGTGTTCACACCGTTGAGCGTGCCGGTCTTGGCGCGGACCAGCCCGGCGCCCGCCTCCGATCCCGATGTGTCGTACCGGTTGTGCAGGGTGCCGGTGTATCCGGCGATGGGCAGCCCGCTGATCAGTGAATGAAGGTCGGGGTTGGCCGGTGACACCGCGGCGGCGAGCAGCCGGGCCAGCGCGGTGGGGGTGATGCGGTTCCTGATGGACAGGCCGCTGCCGTCGGTGACCTTGATCTCCTTGTCGAGACCGAGCCGTCCGAGTACGCGGTGGACGGCCGCCGCCTGCCCGGCGAACGTGTGCGGCAGTCCCTCCTCGATGGCGACCTGGCGGGCCAGTGCCTCGGCGAGGTCGTTGTCGCTCTGCGTCAGCATGCGCTCCACCAGGGCGTAGACGGGAGGCGACTCGACGCGGGCGAGTTCCTTGGCCGTCTGCCCGGCGGTGACGGGCTTCACGTCCTTGCCGACCTTGACGCCGTACGTGCCGAGGAGCGAGGCGAAGGCGTCCGCGGCCGTACGCGGCGGGTCCGGGACGCGGGCCCCCTGGCCGGGCGCGACCCGCCCCTCGTCGATCGTGAGCGCGGTCACCGGCGCGGCGCTGCCCTCGGGCACGTAGGTGGGCTTCCATCCGGGCGCGGTCACCGGTCCGGTGAAGAGCGAGGTGTCGTATCCGAGCGTGACCGAAGTGATCTTGGCGGCTTTCAGCGCCTTGGCCGTGCGGGAGGCCAGGACGGCGAGGGAGGCGGGCTCGGGATAGACGCCGCGCGGCTTCTTCGCCCCGGTGAGGGTGGGATCACCACCGCCGACGAGGACGATCGTGTTCGCGCCGGCTCCTGTGACGACCCTGGTCGCGATCTTGGCGTCCGGGCCGAGCGACGCGAGGGCGGCCACGCCGGTGACGACCTTGGTGGTCGAGGCGGGCGTGAGCGCGATCTCCGCGCGGCCGTTGAAGAGCGTGGCGCCGCTCGCCGCGTCCAGTACGACCCCGCCCGAGCTGCGCCCGAGGGCGGGGTCACCCAGCGCGTGGGCGAGCCGCGTGGTCAAAGTACCCTTAGCGGGGAGAGGCGCGTCCCCAACCGCGGCCAGAACCGCACCCGCGGTGATGATGGGGGTGGGGGTCGGTTCCGGTGAGGCGATCGGAGCCGACGGGCGGCGGATGTCATGGGTGATCACATAGACGCCTACGGCGACGGCGAACACCTGCAATAGGGCGAGGGTGACTAACAGCACCCATCGCTCGCGTCGCACCATGTCACCTCTTGTCGCGCCAAATGGATGTACGCCTACGAGACATTAACGCCCCCCGGGATGCCGGGAGAGCTTGAGTGGAGGAACCGTAGTGGAGTTCGACGTTGTCGTTGAGATTCCCAAGGGGCAACGGAACAAGTACGAGGTGGACCACGAGACCGGCCGCATCCGACTGGATCGTCTGCTTTTCACGTCCACTCAGTACCCCGCCGACTACGGGTTCATCGAGAACACGCTGGGCGAGGACGGCGACCCGCTGGACGCGCTCGTGCTGCTCCAGGAGCCGACCTTCCCCGGCTGCCTGATCAAGTGCCGCGCCGTCGGCATGTTCCGCATGACCGACGAGAAGGGCGGCGACGACAAGGTCCTGTGCGTGCCCGCCACGGACCCGCGCATGGAGCACATCCGCGACATCCACCACGTCGCGGAGTTCGACCGGCTGGAGATCCAGCACTTCTTCGAGGTCTACAAGGACCTGGAGCCCGGCAAGTCAGTCGAGGGCGCCAACTGGGTGGGCCGGACCGAGGCCGAGGCCGAGATCGTCAACTCCGTGAAGCGCTTCCAGGAGCAGGGCCACGAGCACGCCTGATCAGTCCGGCCGGGTGGCCCCGACGAGGTCGGGACGCCAGATGGGCGCGATGCGGACCACGTCCCCCGTCTGGGGGGCGTGGACCATCAGCCCCCGCCCGATGTAGAGGCCCACATGGTGGATGGAGCCGGGGTCTCGCGTCACCCGCCCGAAGAAGACCAGGTCACCCGGCTGGAGTTGGTCGATGGGGACGTGCGGGCCCGACTGCCACTGCGTGCCGGTCCAGTGGTCGAGGTCAACCCCCGCGCGCTCCCACGCCCGCATGGTCAACCCCGAGCAGTCATAGCTCGCCGGACCCGCCGCGGCCCAGACGTACGGCTTTCCGAGCTGCTGGAGCGCCCAGGTCGCCGCGACACCGCCCGGCCCGGTCACTTCGGTGGCCGCCCATCCCGGGGCCTTGAGCGCGGCCCGCGTGGTCATGGTCCGTAACTGGGACTCTCGCCGCGCCTGACGGGCCAGCCTGGCCTGCCGTAGCCGCTCGACCCGCGAGCGGGCGGCGTCGAGGCGCTGTGAGATCTCCTCCGTCGCCTGCTTGAGTTCCGCCATCTGCTGTTCCTGCTCGGCCACCGCCGTCGCCGCGGCCTCCTTGGCCAGCCTCGCCTGCTCGGCGCTCGCGGCCTGCTCGGTGTACGCCCGCTCGGCCTGGGCGCGCACGATCTTGAGCACGGTCTGGGTGTCCTCCAGGTTCTGCATGCTCGCCGTCTGCTCGCTGCCGAGCTGGTTCAGCATGCCGGCCTGCTGGATGAATCCCTCGAAGCCCTCGGCTCCGGTGACCATGGCGAGGCCCATCTGGTCGATGCTCAGGTTCGCGTAGCGCTGCGCGGCCACCGCGGCGACCGGTTTTCGCGCCTCCTCGACCTCGGTTCGCGCCCGCTCCACCCGCTCCGACACCTGGTCGTACGCCTCCTCGGCCGACCGCAGCATGACGAGCTGGCCGTTGTACGCCTCGACGAGGCGCTCGACGTCGGAGTTGAGCTCGCTCAGCCGTGCCTTGGCAGCGGCGAACCGGGCCTGGACCCGGCCGAGTTCCTGGGCACGGACACGCACTTGTTCACGCGCGTCGGCGACTTTTCCCGCCGGTTGCCCCGGATCGGCACCCGCCGGGGTGGCCAAGGTGAGAATGAGCCCGCAAGCGAGCCCGGCGATATGCCCGGATGCCATGCGGAGTGGCATGCTGCCCCCTTCCGTTTCTCCACTCCCAGACTCCCCGAGAATAACTCTGCGTACACACTAGGCTCACCGAACGTAATCTTTGGGAACCTGAAATTTCCAACGCCATTCTCGGGCAATTCCGGCCAGGGCCGTGCGGTACGGAATAAGGGTCGCTTTGTCTCCGTAGTGGGATAACAAACGCGGACGGGATTACCCGTCCGCGTATCCGTATTGAGCGGAAATTCTCACCCGCCAGGGGCCGAGCGCCGGCCGGTCAGGCGACGAGCGGACCCGCCGGTGAGGGCGCCGCCGCAGGCGGTGCGGGCGGCGGAGGCGACGCGGGCGGCGGAGACGGTGCGGCCACCGTGGGCGGCGCGGCCGGGGACGGCGCGGCGGGCGCGGTAGCCGCCGGGGACGGCCCCGCCGGGTCCCGGCGCTCCGGCCGCTCGGGCCGGCCCGGCCGCTCGGACCGGTCCGGTCGTGCGGGCCGATCGGACCGGGCGGGTCGCGGGTGTCTCGCCGGCCGCTCGGACCGCGCAGGCCGTGCGCGGGGCGCCGTCACAGGGGAGGGGCTCGCCGTCGCGGTACTGCCGGGGGTGGGCGACGGCGAGCGTTCGGGTGGACAGCGCCGCCGCTGCGGGCGGGGATGGTGCTGGTGGTCAACCCCCGGAACCGGCGAGACGGTGGGATCGGTGGGTTCGGGCTTGCCGCTCGGGGAGTCCGAGGGGCTCGGCACCGGAGACGTCTCCCCGGACGGGCTCGGCGCCGGCTCCGTCGGAGAGGACTCCACTCTCGACGGGCGGGGCGTCGGCGTGGCCGGGGAAGCTGAGGGAGACGGGGTGGCCCTCGTGCCCGGCTCCGAATCCGGGCTCGTGCGTACGCCCGGCCCCGCGGACTCGTCGTGCGACCCGGCCGGACGCGTCGAATCCCGGTCGAGGATCGGGGTGAGGATCAGCGGCCGGTCCTGCGGCGTGGCCTTCCACGGCACCTTGAGGCCGGGAGGGTCGCCCGCGGCGGGGAAGGCGTCCGACGCGATGCCGACGATCCGGTCCTCCGGCCGGTCGGCGAACTGGTTGAACGACAGGAGGACGAGGCCGACCGCCGCCACCGTGGCCAGCGTGCCGCCCAGCGCGCGGGACCAGCCGCGGCCGCCGCCTCCCGAGGGGAACCCTGAGGAGGTGAGCCGTCCCACCCGCTTGGCGACGTACCTGCGGTAGGCGACCAGCTCGGGATCGGCGAAGCAACTCATCACCCGCACGCGTACGGTGTCCGGCAGGCTCGCCTCGGGGAGCAGGCCGAAGACCTTGGCCAGGGAGACATGTCGCACGCGATGGGCCGAACACGTCTCGCAGCGCGGGAGATGGCGGGCGATCCGCTCACGGGTCTCGGCGTCCAGTTCGCCGTCGAACCCGGCGAGGATCCTCGCCCTGCGAGGGCAGTCGTAGGGCCCTTTCCTCGCGAGGATCTCCACGGTGACCGCGTCGCTGAGGCGTTCCGTCGCGGCCTCCTGGAGGCCGTCGGCGTAACGCTGGCCCGTGCCGAGGACCGTCGCGAGATCGGGGCCGGTAAGGCCGTGCCTGCTGGCGAGTTCGAGGACCTCCCGGTCCTCCGGGCTCAGGCCGCGCGTGGCGTGCCAGGCGACGACCCGCAACTCCGCGTCGGCGGGGTCGGACAGCTGGGGCACGAGCACGGTGGAAAGGTCGGTGTCCGGCTGCTCGGCGCCCTGCGGCATGCGGCGGCGCAGGCACTCCCCTCTGGCCAGCGTGTACAGCCAGACGCGGAACCGGTCCGGATCCGCCAGCGAGCCGACCAGCGCCTCGGCGGCGATCAGCGTGTCGCGCAGGGCGACCTGCGCGCTGTCCGGCCCGCCGAGCATGACCAGGCAGTATCGGTAAATCGCTTGGGCATACGAGTCGTACAGCGCGGCCAGGGCGCCCGGGTCCCGAGCCCGCAACGCCTCGACCAGTACGCGGTCATTCATATGACCGAGAGTAAATGATTAATAACTAGCAGTTCTACTGATTCCACTGAACGGACGCAAATGATATTGACGCGCCCGGCTTATACAATGGGATTTGCGTTTTGTACGACTTGCGCCGGACGGGAACCGATTTATCTGACGCTTTGGATATTTCGTGACTTGTCTCGATAAGGGGGATTAGGCGGGAGAAAGGTGCAGCCCCGCACCGGTGCAACCGTCGAGCAGCGCGTCCAGCCCGAACGCCTCCACGGGACCGAGCGCCCCCGCCCCCTTCACGCCGTCGGCCAGGGCGGTGGTCGCCGCCCATGCCAGGATCCGGGCGGTGAAGTCGTACGGGTCACCCCCGTCGAGCTGGACCGAAGCCAGCAACCGGCCTTCCTTGTCGTACGCCTCCGCCACGGTCTGCGAGGAGATGTCGGGATCGGCCGCCTTCCCCCGATTGCCCAGGCGGATCACCCGGTCGGCCATCGCCTCGGTCACCCGCTTGGCACCGGGCAGCGCCGCCAGCACCGGGGTCGCCCTGGCCAGCACGCCCGCCGCCCGGGTGAGGCCGCCGAGCCAGCCCAGGTACACGTTCACCTCGCGGAGCCCCGGGAACGCCCTGGGCAGTGCGAAGTGCTCGGAGGCACCCATCGAGATGCCGTGGCGGCGGCGCCCGCCCACGTTGAACAGGCGGGTACGGCCGTGCTCGCGGACGATGCGCCCCTCGCGGAAGCCGTACATGGGCTCAAGGACGACGCCGAGCGCGGAGGCCCTGGTGCCGGCGCTGGCGCGCTTGGCCATGTTCCCCCGGACGAAGTAGCCGACGTCCACCCGGACCGCCTCGCCGCCGGCCTTGCGCAGCGCGAGAGCGGCGGCGACGTTGCCCGGCACGTAGTCGTACCCGAACGCCGTGATCAGAGCGGCCTGCCTGGTCGCGGCGGCCGGGCCGTACCGCTGGAAGATCCGCTTGATGAACGTCGGCTCGCCCGCGGAGTCGAGGTAGATCGCTCCCGTCTCGCTCGCCGCGATGACCGCCCCCTCGCCCCACCGGGTGAAGGGTCCGACCGTGGAGATCAGGACGTCGCCGGCGTTGAGCATCCGCTCCAGCGTCTCGGAACGGCCGGCGTCGGCGACCGCCGTGGGGAGCGCCACCGGCAGCGACGCGGCGAACGCGTCCAGCCTGGACTGGTCACGCCCCACCAGGAGCGGCCGGGCGCCCATCATGAGCAGTGCCTGCGCGGTGAGCCTGCCGGTGAATCCGGTGGCCCCGAACAGCACGATCCGGGAGGTGGTCATGCCGTTACGGTAACCCGCCTCCGAATTCAAGATCCATAGTGGGTCCGCTCCTATTCTGGGCTCCGGGACCGCCACCATGCCGTTCATGGCCGTCGGTCGCCGATCGGCGGATAGCCGCGATCCTTGGCGAACGGCTTGGTCGTGGGCTTGGTCGCGTTGACGGGGACCGTCCCGGCCGCCACCAGTTCCTCGTACGGCTTGGCCGTGGCGCCCCAGGTCCTGACCGACACGTCGGTGTCGGCGACCTTCCCCTTGATACCGTTCGCGGTGATGACGAACCGCCGGTCGCGCTCGGCCCGGACGTCGTCGACGAAGGTCGTGCCGCCGCCGAGCAGGGTGCCCGCGTCGTCACGGAGCAGCGCGGTGACGACCAGGCTGCTCGCGGCCTTGCGGAAGGGATCGGAGATGTACCCGGTGACGAGGTAGGACCCGGCCTCCAGCTTCTCCGTCGCCACGTCGGACACCGGGAACGGCCGGAACGCCGACGGTATCCGCGCCACCGGCCGCCACGAGGCCGGGCGGTACTCGATCTTCACCCGCTCGGGTTTGACCTTGGACACCGCCTCGCCCGTGAACGACAGGGAGCCGCCCGGCGGGATCGCGTCCAGCGGCTGCTCCATGCGCACGACCTCCTTGCCGGCGGCGTCGCGCGCGCTGATCAGAGCGACGGCGTTCTCCCCGAAGTGCCACCGGTTGGCGTTGCCGAGCACACCCGCCCAGCTCACGACGTAGCCGTTGTTCGACTTCCCGATCGAGGAGGCCTGCTCCTTCAGCGCGAGCGGGGAGAGCTGCTTCGTCTTCTCCTCGCTCGTGCTGCACCCCGCCGCCACGACCATGACGACGAGGGCCAATGCTGCTGCCATGCGGCTGCGCTGAGTCACTTAGCCGTCATAACCCGGTGAATGGGACGCCACCCAACGGACACGCGCGAGCCGTACGAACTCTTTAGGATCTTCTCCTATCTCGGGCGGACCACCCGGGTCTCGTCCCAAACGGGCTCGGGCGCCTCGTACACCCGCCCGTCCGAGCCGAAGACCAGGAAGCGATCGAAGTCCGCCGCGAACCACCGGTCGTGGGTCACCGCGAGCACTGTGCCGTCGAAGGCGTTCAGACCGTCCTGCAACGCCTCGGCGCTGGCCAGGTCGAGGTTGTCCGTCGGCTCGTCGAGCAGCAGCAGCGTGGCGCCGGACAGTTCGAGCAGCAGGATCTGCAACCGCGCCTGCTGCCCGCCGGAGAGCGTCTCGAAGCGCTGCTCGGCGATGCCGCCGGCGAGTTCGTAACGCGCGAGCACCTTCATCGCCTCGTTCTTGAGCCTGGCGTGCTCGGTCATGACGATCTCGCAGGGTGTGCGCTTCATCAGCTCGGGCCTGGAGTGCGTCTGGGCGAAGTGCCCGGGGACGACCCGCGCGCCGAGCCGCGCCACCCCCGTGTGCCGGACCGCCTCCCCGGCGACCAGCCGCAGGAAGTGTGACTTGCCCGAGCCGTTCGAGCCGAGCACCGCGACGCGCTCGCCGTACCAGATCTCCAGGTCGAACGGCTTCATCAGGCCGGTCAGTTCGAGGGTCTCGCAGATCACGGCGCGCTTGCCGGTGCGGCCGCCGCGCAGGCGCATGTTGATGAGCTGGTCCTTCGGGGCGACCTCCGGCGGCCCGGCCTCCTCGAACTTCCGCAGCCGGGTCTGCGCCGCGTGGTAGGCGCTGGCCATGCCGTCGTTGTAGGTCGCCTTGTTCTTCAACATGTTGACCAGGCGCTTGAGCTTGGCGTGCTCCTCGTCCCAGCGGCGGCGGAGCTCGTCCAGGCGCTCGTTGCGCTCTCTTCGGGCCTCGGCGTACGTGGCGAAACCGCCGCCGTGGACCCAGATGTTCCCGGATTCGACCGTGACGATCCGGTCCGCCGCGTTGGCCAGCAACTGCCGGTCGTGGGACACCAGGAGAACCGTCTTCTGCGTCTCTCTCAGCGCCTGTTCCAGCCAGAGCTTGCCCGGCACGTCGAGGTAGTTGTCGGGCTCGTCGAGCAGCAGGGTCTGGTCGGGGCCGCGAAGCAGCGCCTCCAGCACGAGCCGCTTCTGCTCGCCGCCGGACAGCGTGTTGACCTCGCGGTATTTGCACCTGTCGTACGGCGTGCCGAGGGCGGCCATGGTGCAGGTGTCCCACAGGACCTCGATGTCGTAGCCGCCGGCGTCCGTGTAGTCCGTGATCGCCTGGGCGTAGCGCATCTGGGTCTTCTCGTCGTCACGCTCCATCATCACGAGCTCGGCGGCGTTTAGCCGGGCCGCCGCCTCCCTGATCCGCGTCGGCGCGACGCTGAGCAGCAGGTCGTGGACGGACCGGCCGTCACGGATGCTGCCGATGAACTGCCGCATCACACCGAGCCCGCCTGAATGGGCGACGGTGCCCTCGACCGGTTGGAGGTCACCGGAGATGAGCCGCATCAGCGTCGTCTTACCCGCCCCGTTGGGCCCGACGAGCGCGGCCTTGGCGCCCTCTCCGATCCGGAACGACACGTCGTCGAGCAACGGCCTTCCGTCGGGCAGCACATAGGTCAGATGCCCGATCTCGACGTGTCCCACGGCGTTTCCCTCTCTCGCTTCTCGCGCAGGGTACCGGCCGGTTTCACAGGTGGGCATCCCAATTTCCCGGCCTCGGCTACCAGGCCGCGAGCATCTCCTGCGGCGACGCGTCGGGAGAGTCGGGGGCCGGAGAATGCGCGCCGGCGGCCTCCGGGCGAACGAGGACGGTCACCTGACCGTCCTCCCACCTGCTCAATGGGTACATATTGCCCATGATCAGGAGATGCCGTCCCATGGCGTCGTAGCGGATCAGAGTCCACCGGGCGATCGCCCGGCGACGGTGAACCGCGCGGCAGCCGTTGAGCACCGCCGTACGCAGATAGGGCAGCAGATCATCGTGATCGGCCAAGCGCCGCCATCGACGATGGACGGCGGCGAAGGCGTCCTGCACGACGTCCTCAGCCGTCTCCTGGTCTCCCACCAGAAGGAAAGCGAAACGGACGAGACGGGGGTCGCTGCGCGGGTTGCCGCCGCATTCGCGGGTGAGCATCCCGTCTTCCTCGGGCGAGAACCCGTTCCGACCCTTCGGGAGACAGCAGGCATGGAATCAAGAGGACCGAAATGACCGCACAGCCAGTGGAGGCGGTCGAGATGGATGACGCCGAGCTGATCCGCCGCTCGCGTGATGATCCTGAGCAGTTCGCCGCGCTGTTCGACCGCTACGTCCACCAGATCCACCACTACGCCGCCCGGCGGCTGGGCCCCCAGGTGGCCGACGACATCACAGCGGAGACGTTCCTGACGGCTTTCCGCCGTCGCGACTCCTACGACCTGGCCCGCACGTTGGCCAGGCCCTGGCTGTACGGCATCGCGACCACCCTGGTCGCCAGACACCGACGCGGCGAGGAGCGGCTCCTGCGGGCGCTGAGCCGTACGGGGGCGGACCTGCCGCCGGAACCGATGGCCGACACGGTGATCAGCCGCGTCGCCGCGCAGGAGGAGGAGCGGCGGATCGCGAAGGCGCTGGCGGGGCTGTCGCGTGGTGACCGTGACGTGCTGCTGCTGGTCGCATGGGGTGACCTGTCCTACGAGGAGGTCGCGCAGGCGCTCGGCATCCCGGTGGGGACAGTGCGCTCCCGGCTGCATCGCGCGCGCAAGAAGGCAAGGGCCACCCTCGGTGGCAACCCGACCCAAGAGGAGAAGCAGTGAAGGAGATCAAGCAGTTCCGCGCGTCCACTCCGGCGATCACCCGCGAGGCAGAGGAGTCGGCCCGTGCCCGCCTCCTGCACGAGATCCATACCCCGCCCGCGCCCGCGCGGCGACGCCTGCCCCGGCTGGCCTGGCGGGTCGCGCTCGTCGGTGCGTTCTCGGTGGTGATCGGTGTCGGTGCGGTCCGGTTGCAGGCGCCTCCGATGGCGCCTGTGGCGAGCGTCCAAGAGCTCAGCGAGCGCGCGGCCGAGGCGGCCGAAGCTCGCGGGGGGATGAAGCCCTCGCCGGGCCAGTGGCTGTACGTGAGGGAGAAGCTGGCCGCTCCCGGCGACGGGTTCGGCGTGAATCTCGACGAACGCACCACCAGTGAGCAGTGGACCAGCGTGGACGGCAAGCAGACTGCCTGGTATCAGCCCAGCGGCGAACTGCTCGTTCAGGGCACCCATCCCGGAATCTCCGCAGCCGACCTGGCCGAGCCTCCCGTCACCCCGCAGGAGCTGCTCGGCCGGATCGACAAGGTCACGACGGAGTCCATGGCCGGGTGGTTCAACAGCGACGGCAGCCCTCATGAGGAGTCCAGGGAGCAACGGCTCTTCCAGGCGATCTACCAGCTCATGGGCGAGCAGGCGCTCAACCCGGAGGTACGCGCCGCCCTGTTCCGCGCGCTGCCCCTGATCGAGGGAGTGGCCGTGCGGCCGGATACCGTGGACGCCGAGGGCCGGCATGGGGTGGCTTTCAGCTACACCAACGACTGGACACGCTACGAGCTCATCCTGAGCCCGGACGATTTCCGCTACCTGGGAACGTACGGGGTCACTGTCACGGACCACACGATCAGGTACACGGACTCGGGCCCGGTCTTCGTACCGGCGGGCACCCCTCTCGTGCTCAGCGCCCAGTTGGAGACCCACCTCGTCGACAAGGCTGGACAACGCCCTTAGAGGGCGTTTTGGTGCGTCTCGTGAGCTGAAGTCGCCCATGTCCGCTGGTTGATTTGTCCCGGCATGTACGGTATCTGCGTATCCGGGAACCAG